>CAIYGQ010000029.1 GCA_903925745.1 uncultured Actinomycetes bacterium
CATCCTGCCGTCGACCCTCGAGGTCGACGACGCGCAGATCGCCGAGTACTTCGGGCACTTCTACGAGTTCGTCATGGAGGACGCCGTCCTCGAGATCACTCCCGAGTGGTCCTCACGTTCGGTGCGGGCCTTCTTCGACCTGTCGGGTCCGCACGCGGCGATCATGAAGGCGGCCAACCTGCCGCCGTCGATGGTCATCATCCAGCGGATCAACCTGGGACTGTTCGCCCTCTTCGGTGACCTGGGAGCCCGCAACAACTGGCGACGGATCGCCGAGGAGCTCTGGCCGTTCGTCGACGGCCCGCCGTCCACCCCGATGGGGGAGGCGATCGCCGAGTGGGAGCGTTCCCGGGCCTGACTCGCATCACTCGACGATTCGGATCGGATTCCCGAGGATCGCTGCGCTCCAGGTCGTCGCGTCGGTGACGCCGGAACCGCTCGGGTAGTACGCCCGGATCCGGATCCAGCACCCGGTCGTGCTCGCCTCATTGCAGGTGTAGTTGGAGGGAATGGGGACGTCGATCGTGAGGAGCCGACCGTTGTAGGACGAGCTCGACACGTTGTTGAGCTGACAGATGCTCGCGTTGACGCTGAGCGAAGCAGCGTCGTCGCGGGTGATGGTGCACCCGGAGAAGGTCGGGGCGAACTCAGTGGGAGGCAGGATCTGGAGTGATCCGGGCTGTGATGCCTCCCCCATGTCGAACAGGTTGACACGGAGCGTTCGGCCGGCATCGTAGGGTCGGACCCGGGCCATGTAGAACTGCGTGTCAGCGCCCGTCGAGTTGGCGTAGATGGGGAGCCGACCGAGCGCGGCCAGCGTGACACTGGAGCCGTCCACCTGGCTGAGGCCGGTGCTGCCGAACCCTGCTCGGAACGACATCCGGTTGTGACCCTCGGTCGTCACGCTGCTGCTCGCTGAGGTGGGTGCTGCCGATGTGGCGTTGGTCCGCACCTGCACGATGTAGGTCCCAGTCCGCACCGACCCGGCCGGGATGCTGCAGAACGTGGTGAAGCGCCGGAAGGCCTCAGCGAACGAGATCGTTCCGTCGTTCGCGTCGACCGATCCGCTCGACGCTCCCATCAACTGGTCGTACACGTACCTGCTGGGCGAGGACGCATTCGCCGGGTTGAAGGCGGGAACCGTCACCGGTGCGCAACCGGACGTGTTGATGATCGGGTTGTCCACGTTCGACCACGGGGTCTCGTCCGGAGCCCGGAAGATGAAGGTGGTCTGGACGTTCCGACTCCCCCAGCCCTGATCACCGGGGCAGAACCCGTTGGTGGTCCCCGATGCGTAGCGGGTCGCAGCGTCGGGGAACTTGGTCGTCAGCGCGGTGAAACCGCTCCCTCCGTTGATCTGGCTGCTGGTGGGCATGTTCGAGGTGCAGGTACTCCCGACGTTCACGAACGCGGCGTCGAACACCTGGAACTGCAGGGGTTGGCCGGCAGCGATGGAGCGCACCTCCATGCCGAAGAAGTACCCGTCCTCGCTGAACTCGGTGCTGGTCGAACTGCTGCAGCCGAACTCCCGGGGACTCGAGTTGCAGAGTCTCGTGTGGTGCCGCTCTCCCTGCTGCTTCCCGGTCTGCGGGCCGGCGACGTTGACCCACATCTGGGCGTTCGGATTCACGCCCTCGGGGTCGTTGCCGAGCTTGTTCTGAGGTGAACCCATGGGGACCGGTGCGACGTACTCGGCCACGGACTCCCGGGTGAGCCGGATGTCGTCCATGCCGATGAGGTCCAGGAAGAACGACGGGACGTCGGTTGCCACCCGGACCCTGATCCGGTTGGGGTTGGGCTCCTGGGTGACCGTCACCTGTGATCCGTCCGGATCGCCGCTCGTGTACCCGTTCCGGGAGGTCGCCGTGGTCGCTGTGGTGCGTGCGGTCGAGAAGTCCGCTGGGAGGAACGCCGCTCCGGCGTGGGCTCCGGCGTCGGCGGCTGTCTGGATCCGCTGGGCCTGGAGCCACCAGTTCGACATGTCCACCGCCAGACCCGCGAACATCAGCATCAGGGTGAGCGTCAACGCCATCCACACCAGGGCGAAACCCGACTGACCTCGTCGTGTGGACCACCGTCGCTGGACCGCTGCGACGGTCGTGGAGCTCAGCACTGGTCGGACGGGAGCGGTTCGAGCCGCATGGTCGTGTGCCCCTCGACGCGTCGGCCCTCGCCGATGAGCCCGGTGACGTAGGTGTGACGGACCTGGACGTACACCCCGACCGAGTCGACGGTCGTGCCGCACGCGTCGGGATCGGACCAGCTGCCGCTCTGGAACACCATCGAGGTGCCGTTCCACGTGTAGCGCATGCAACTGGCGGTACATCCCCCGCTGAGCAGGTCGCCCGGGAAGCCACCGACAGGTGCCCCGTCCGGTGACGAGGGGTTGACCTCGTAGATGGCGAGGCCGACCGGCTGGGCGTTCTGGAGGGCCATCAGGTCGGCCGAGACTGCAGCGGCGATGCCATCGGCTGCGGTTTGCTGGGCGCTCTGGGCGGTCCCTGCAGGGGCGTACGCCGTCGCCGCGAGGCGGGCCCCGGAGCGGCTGGAGCCGGTCGTGACGGTCCCGCTCGCGAACACCAGTCCGAACTCCATGGTCCCGAGCAGGATGAGCAGGAGCACGGGGATGGCGAATGCCGCCTCGACCAGGACCGCCCCACGTTGGGTTCGCATCCTCCAGCGTCGAAACAGGCGAGACACAGGGTCCCATCGGCACCTCGGCCCTGACCCTGAACCAATATCTCGCAGTGCCTCGGGGGTCGAGGCCGGCGCTAGCGTTCCCGGTGTGACCACCGTCGACGTGCCCCACCCACTCGGTTCACCGGACGGACCGGCCCGGGAGCCTTCCGAGGACGTGATCGAGTGCATCGATCCGCGGACCGGCCGGGTGACCAGACGGATTCCGGTCGTCGGTGCCGATGAGGTGTCGGCTGCGGTCGCCGCAGCACGTCGCGTCGCCGGACCCTGGGCCGAGGCCGGGCCGCGCCGCCGGGCGGCCGCACTGCTCCGGGTCCGGGACCGGATCCTGGAGCGGGCCGAGGATCTCGTCGCCACGATCTGTGCGGCCACCGGCAAGCAGCCGGCCGAGGCCGCGACCACCGAGCTCATGGCGGTGTGCGAGACCATCGGCTACTACGCGACGAACGCGGAGCGGTGGCTCCGGGACCAGCCCGTCCACCCGGGATCCCTCGTGCACAAGCGCGCCTGGAAGCGGTACGAGCCCGTGGGTGTCGTCGGGGTCATCAGCCCGTGGAACTACCCGTTCACGCTGGCGATGACGCCCGTCGTGACGGCGCTCGCAGCCGGCAACACGGTCGTCCTCAAGCCGTCCGAGGTCACCGCGACGGTGGGCGAGGCGGTGCGTGGCCTCTTCGTCGACGACGAGTGGCCCGGGCTGGTCACGGTCGTCCAGGGCGGTCCTGCTGTCGGCGAGGCTCTGGTGCGCAGCGACGTGGACAAGATCGCGTTCACCGGGTCCGCCCGGACCGGGCGCCGGGTCATGGCGGCGGCGGCCGAGCGGCTCACCCCGGTGCTGCTCGAACTCGGCGGCAAGGATCCGATGATCGTGCGGGCGGACGCCGACCTGGACCGGGCCACCCGGGGTGCAGTGTGGGGCTCGATGCAGAACTCCGGGCAGACCTGCATGTCGGTGGAGCGTGTGTACGTCGACGAGTCGATCCACGACGAGTTCGTGGACCGGGTCGTCCACCAGGTCGAACGGATCCGTCAGGACGATTCGGGTGTCGGTGACATCGGTTCGATGACGTTCCCGGCG
>CAIYGQ010000030.1 GCA_903925745.1 uncultured Actinomycetes bacterium
CGTCGGTACGCGGTGATCGCCGTGGTGGCCATCGGGCTGTTGTTGGTCGCGGTCGCCCTCACGGCGAAGGCCGTCGCGCCGCTCGCGCTCTACCCGTTCGCCTGACGGGCCGGCAGCAGCGAGCGCACCCGCGCGTCGGGGGGTGGCCTTCGGGTGCCGGGCGGTAGCGTGAGGCCATGGGGCGCATCTTCCTCTCCCCGCCGGACATGTCCGGCGACGAACGCGAGCGCCTGCTCGCCGCGTTCGACTCGAACTGGATCACGACGCTCGGGTCGGAGGTGGACGGCTTCGAGGCCGACGTCGTGGACTTCACCGGGGCGCCCGCGGCGCTGGCACTGTCGAGCGGCACGGCTGCGCTCCACCTCGCGCTGCTGGTGGCGGGCGTCGGTGAGGGTGACGAGGTGTGGATGTCCACGCTCACCTTCGCGGCCCCGGCCTTCGCCGCGACCTACGTCGGGGCGTCCCTGCGGTTCATCGACTCCGAGCTCGAGACCTGGAACATGGATCCCGACCTGCTCGCGGCCGAACTCGCGGAGGCCCGTTCCCGAGGCCGGCTCCCGGCGGCGGTGGTCGTGGTCGACCTGTACGGCCAGGCGGCGCAGCTCGACCGGATCTCGCGCATCTGCGAGGAGTTCGGCGTACTGATGATCGAGGACGCGGCCGAGGCGCTCGGCGCCACCTGGTGCGGCCGTCACGCCGGGACATGGGGCCGTCTCGGCGTCTACTCGTTCAACGGCAACAAGATCATCACCACGGGTGGCGGCGGCATGCTCGTCGGCGACCCCGACCTGCTCGCCCGCGCCCGCCACCTCTCGCAGCAGGCCCGGGAACCCGTCCTGCACTACGAACACCGGTCGGTCGGGTTCAACTACCGCATGCCGAACCTGTCGGCGGCGGTCGGACGGGGCCAGCTGGCCGGCCTGCCGGCGAAGATCGACCGCCGTCATGAGATCAACGCGATCTACCGCCGGAGGCTCGCCGACCTGCCGGTCGCCTTCATGCCCTGGGACCCGCGAGGGGTGCCCAACGGCTGGCTCACCCTGGTGACCCTCGACGAGGGGACGGACCTCGATCCCCGGACGTTCTGCGCACGGCTCGACGAGGCGGACGTGGAGGCACGTCCAGCGTGGAAGCCGATGCACCTGCAGCCGGTCTTCGCCGACGTGCCGACGGAGGGCGGCGAAGTGGCGGAGGCACTGTTCGATCGGGGCGTGTGCCTGCCGAGCGGCTCCTCGATGACGGACGACGACGTCGACCGTGTGGTCGCCGCCGTGCGGGCGGTGCTCGCCTCGCCGTGACCGCCGGCCGGCGCGCCCTCGTCGGGCACTCCGCCTGTCGGGTCGGCCGGTCGGTGGGTACCATAGCCCGTCATGGGCGCCGCCGGTCGGGACGAAGGGGAAGGCCGTGCCGGCCAGGCGGGCGCGGGCGGGTCACCTGACCTGGTCGTGACCGCGACGGTCGGTGAGCGGTTCGCCGAGGTTGCGTCAGCCCACCCCGACCGCGTCGCGGTCCGGTCGCCGTCGGCGACGTGGACCTACGCAGAGCTGCGCGCGGAGGTCGACCGGCTCGCCGGTGGCCTGCAACGACTCGTCGGACCCCGCACCGGCCAGCCCGTCGCCCTGCTGGCGGACCACGACGGCCCGCTGGTGGCCGCAGTGCTCGCCGTGATCTCCGCCGGTCAGGTGGTGGTCATCCTGGACCCGGCCGCACCGTCCGATCAGACCCTCTCCGTCCTCGCCGAGGCGTGCCCCCGCCACCTCCTTCACGACGCCGACCACGCGGAGGCGGCCGCCGCCCTGGTCGCGGTCGATGGCAGGATCCGCTCCGTGCCGCTCGAGGACCTGCAGGGTTCGTTCGCGGGGCCTGAGGCGCTCGGCTGGCACGCCCCGATGATGCTGGCGTTCACGTCGGGCACCAGCGGCACCCCGAAGGGCGCCATCATCAACCACGGGGTGTTGCTGAACCTCGTGCGCGGCGCCACGGACGCGCTCGGACTCGGGCCGGACGACACCATGCCGATGCTGTTCCCGACGTCGCTGGCGGTGGCCGCCTACCCGATGTTCCTGCCACTGCTGAACGGGGGCACCCTGGCGACGCTCGACGTCCGGTCGGTCGGACTGGCGCCGGTGGCCGACTTCCTGGCCGACGAGGGCATCACGCTCGCCTACATGGCGCCGACCGTCGTGCGGTTCCTGGTCGACGCGCTCGCCGGTCGGACCTTCCCGTCGCTGCGGATGATCGCGCTGGGCGGCGAACTGGTCGACCCGGAGATCCTCAAGGTCACCGCCGACCTGTTCGGTGTCCAGCACGTGGCGGTCGGGTACGGCACCACCGAGACCGGGGTGGTCTCACTCGCCGTCTACGACCGTGACGACCTTCCCGCAGAGGCCGTGCACTGCGGCTACGCCGTGGACGACGTCGACATCCTCGTGCTCGACGAGACCGGTTCGCCGGCCCCGGTCGACACCGCCGGTGAGGTCGCTGTGGTCAGCCGGTACCTGTTCGACGGCTACTGGGGACACCCGGAGCTCAACCGTCGGGTGCTCTCGTCGGACCCGACCGGCTCGGACCGGTCGTGCTACCGCACGGGAGACATCGGCCGGCTGGACGAGCACGGCGCGCTCACCCTGCTCGGGCGGCTCGACACCAAGGTCAAGGTGCGTGGCCGGTTCGTGGTGCTCGGCGACGTCGAGGCCGACCTCCACGAGCTCGCTGAGGTCGCCGACGCCGCCGTGACGGCACGGACGGTCGACGGGGTCACCGAACTCGTGGCCCACGTGGTGCCGGCCGAGCCGGGTGCCGTCGACGGTCCGGCGCTCCGGTCGTCCCTGCTCGAGCGGCGGGAGGCCTACCGGGTGCCGACGCGCTGGGTGCTGCTCGACGAGCTGCCACGCCTGCCCAACGGCAAGACCGACCGTCGGGCCCTCCCCGACCCGGACGTCGTCCTCGACGTGCTCAGCGGACTGGAACCCGGGGCCACCGTGTCGGCCGCCGACCACGCCGCGGTCCGAGAGACGGTCCGGTCGCTGTGGGAGAGCATGCTGCCGGTGGGTCCGGTCGGCGACGACGAGGACTTCCTGGTGCTGGGCGGCGACTCGTTGCTCGCAGCCCAGATGCTCGTCCTGCTCGAGCGGCGCACCGGCGTGGCCGTGCCGATGGGCGAGCTCGTGCACGCCCGGACCGTCCGCACGCTGGCCGAGGTGGTGGTCCGCCTGCAGGCCGGCGGTCCGTCCGAGGCCGGCACGGCGGCGTGCGTCCAGCACGGCGACCTCTCGCAGCACCCGCGGCTCTGGTTCGTCCACGACCTGCAGGGCTCGGCCTACCGGGTGCGCCACCTCGCCGCCGAACTGGGCGAGGACCAGCCGGTGTGGAGCTTCGAGTCGCCGCTGCTCGCCGGCGAACCCAACCGGGACACCTCGCTCGACACGTTCGCGGCGCGGTACGTGACCGACCTGCTGGCGGTGCAGCCCGAGGGGCCCTACTACGTGGCCGGCTACTCCTTCGGTGGTATCTGCGCCTACGAGATGGCCCGTCAGCTCCGACGAGACGGACACGAGGTCGCGATCGTGGGTGTCGTCGACGTAGGTCCCCGCTACCGGGGACCTGGCTGGAACTCGCACCGTTCGCCGCTGCGGCCGTGGTTCGGCGTGGCCCCGCCCCCGCCCGAGGGGTCGTCGCTGAGCCAGCAGTTCGGCCACTACCGACGGATGCTCCGGACGAGCCGGTCCGGTGCCGCCCGCCACCTCATGGTCCGATCGGGCCTGGCGCGTCTGGTCGATCCGTTCCGGTTCCGGGCCGACCTCCGCACCGACGGTCGGGTCCGTCCGGACTGGCGGCTCTGGTACGCCTGGGAGGAGCACTGGAAGCTCGCGGCCCGGCACTGGGACCGGACGTCGACGTACCCGGGCCGGGTCGACCTGTTCTGGGCCGACGGCTCCGCCTCGGCCGACGCCACCATGGGCTGGGCCGACCTGGTCGGCGACCTGCGGATCCACCGGTTCCCGGGTGACCACGAGGGCATCCTGGAACCTCGGGGTGCGGCGTCGTTGGCCCGGGTCCTCCGACGGGCCCTCGGGGAGCTGCGCGGGTCCTGAGCACGTCTGGTCGCGCACCTCGGCGGTGCGGACCGTCCCTCGTGGGCCCTCCTGCTGCCGTGACCGGGGTGGTTCGGGGCACAATGACCGCCTGCGGACGCAGTGAGGAACGCCTGCTGGTGCAGGCCCCGACCGAGAGGACCGACGTGAGCTCCGAGGCCGCTCCGGCACCAGAGGACCTGATCATCGTCAGCGTGGACGACCACGTCGTCGAACCCCCCGACATGTTCGACGGCCGTCTCGCCTCCGCGTGGGTCGACCGCGCCCCTCGGGTGATCGAGCGGCCTGACGGCCGCGAGATGTGGCTGTTCGAGGGTGTGGAGATCCCGAACTTCGGGCTCAACGCGGTCTCGGGACGTCCGCAGGAGGAGTTCGGCATCGAACCGACCCGCTACGACGAGATCCGACCCGGCTGCTGGGACGTCGACGCCCGCATCGACGACATGAACGCCGGCGGCATCCTGGCGTCGCTCTGCTTCCCCTCCTTCCCCCAGTTCTGCGGGCAGATCTTCGCCAACACCGAGGACAAGGAGCTGGCGCTCGCCGTCCTGCAGGCCTACAACGACTGGCACGTCGACGGGTGGGCGGGCGCCCACCCGGGTCGGTTCATCCCGCTGGCGCTCATCCCCTACTGGGATCCGGAGCTCATGGCCGCCGAGGTCCGACGCGTCGCGGCCCGTGGTGTCCGCGCCGTCACCTGGTCGGAGAACCCGGAGAAGCTCGGGGTGCCCAGCTTCCACAGCGAGCACTGGGACCCGTTCTGGCGGGCGTGCGACGACGAGGGGATGGTCGTCTGCCTCCACATCGGGTCGTCCTCGGCGGTCAAGCTGCCGTCGATCGAGGCCCCGTTCACGACGATGATGACCCTGCAGCCGACGGCAGTGATGGACACCGCGGCGGACCTGCTCTGGTCGCGGGTCCTGCGGGAGTTCCCGAACGTCCGGTTCGCGCTGAGCGAGGGCTCCATCGGCTGGATCCCGTACCTGCTCGAGCGGGCCGACTACGTGTGGGAGAACCACCGGGTCTGGACCGGGTCCGACATGGGTGGCCGCCCGCCGTCGGAGGTGTTCCGTGAGCACTTCCTGGCATGCTTCATCACCGACGACGCGGGTCTGCGACTCATCGACCGGGTCGGGACCGACATCGTGTGTGTCGAGTCCGACTACCCGCATTCCGACTCCACCTGGCCGCACACGCCCGAGCGTCTCGCCCCAC
>CAIYGQ010000031.1 GCA_903925745.1 uncultured Actinomycetes bacterium
CCGTCGGCCGACCCCGCTGCCGGGTCCCCCGAACCAGCCGGCTCGGACGGTCCGGACCAGGCGCCGGCCCCGGTCGGGCCCGCACCCGCACCCGCACCGGCCGGGTCGTCGGCCGCTCCGACCGATCCGGCTGTGAACCCTGCGCCCCCGGAGTCCGCTGCCGCCGGAGGTCCGCTCGGAACCGACTGGGTGCGCTCGGCCATTTCCGACTCGGTGCTCCCGTCGCTCCGGGGTCGCGCCCGGGCGCTGGTGGCCCAGGCCCAGGTCGAGGGAGTGGAAGGGCTGACCGTCCTGCTCGGCGTGGCCAACGAGGCGACGATGGCGCGGACCGAGGAGTTCGTCCCCGAGGTGGCGCGGCTGCTCTCCACGGCCGCCGGTCGAGCCGTCGACGTGGCGCTCGTGGTGGCCGGGGTGGACCGGCCCCCCCGGTCGCCGGCGTCGGCCTCGGCTCCGGCCCCGGCGTCACCCGAAGGCGATCCGTCCACGCCGAGCGTTCCGCCGGGGTCCCCGCCGTCGGCATCCGACCCCGATTCCGATCCTGATCCGGTCGGCGAACCCGACGACGACCTCGACGTGCTCGACGTCGACGAACTCGAGGATGCGAGCGACGTCGCCACCACCGGGGTCGCCCGCCTGACCCAGGCGTTCCCGGGGGCGGTGGTCGTGGACGACGAGGCCGCATCGTGACCGGGGACCGACCGTCCGACGCCGGATCCGGTCCCGGCCCCGGCACCGATCCACGCCCGGATGCCCAGGTGCCGGAGGTCCTGGAACCGGTGGCGCCCGGAGCCGAGGGCGTCGATTCCGGCGGGTTCGACCTGGGTTCGATGCTGCAGATGGCCCAGGAGGCGGCGTCGCAGGTGGTCGCCGCGCAGGAGGAGCTGCTGCAGGCCCGGGTGCGTGGCACCGCGGGCGGCGGGGCGGTCGAGGTCGTGGTGAACGGCCAGCTGCACCTGCTGGAGGTCCACGTCCACCCGGACGCAGTGGACCCGGAGGATCCGTCGATGGTCGGCGACCTGGTGGTGGCCGCCTTCGCGGATGCGCAGCGCCAGGTGGCCGAGCTCCAGGCCCGTTCCGATCCGCTCGCGGGACTCGGCGGTCTGGGCGACCTGCTCGGGGGCGGTTGACGTGGCGTTCGCTCCGGCCGTCCAGGACCTGATCGACGCACTCGGTCGACTGCCGGGAGTGGGGCCCAAGTCCGCGCAGCGGATCGCGTTCCACCTGTTGAAGGCCGACGTCGAGGAGTCCACCCGGTTGGCGGCGGCGATCGTGGCCGCCAAGGAGCGCATCGGGTTCTGCGAGGTGTGCTTCAACCTCTCGGAGCAGCCCCGGTGCGGGATCTGCAGTGACGAACGACGCGACGCCCACGTCGTCTGCGTGGTCGAGGAACCCCGTGACGTCGTCGCGATCGAACGCACCCGGGAGTTCCGCGGTCGCTACCACGTCCTGCAGGGAGCGATCGACCACCTGCAGGGCGTCGGCCCCGAGCACCTCAGGATCCGTGAGCTGCTCGCTCGGGTCGGTGCCGAGGGCATCACCGAGGTGATCATCTGCACCAACCCCAATCTGGAGGGTGAGGCGACCGCGCTGTACCTGACCCGAACCCTCGAGGCACCCGGTCTGGTGGTCTCCCGGATCGCGAACGGCCTGCCCGTGGGTGGTGACCTGGAGTACGCCGACGAACTCACGCTCGGCCGCGCGCTCGAGGGCCGACGCGTCGTCGGCGGTACCGGGCGGTCGGAGCCGGCCGATCCGACCGCTGCGGGCTGAGCGACGCGTCCGATGGGATCGGCGGCCCCCGATGACGCTCCGTCGGGGGCGGCGGTCGACTGGCGGGGCCCCGGTCGAGAGCCCTACGCGCCGGTACTGCTGGCGATCGCCGTCGCTGCGGCGCTGCAGCTGGTGACGCCGTCGGCCATGTCGCCCTGGATCGACCGGGTGCTGTTCGCGCTCCTCGTGCTGGCGATCGTCGTGCTGGTCGTCACCAGCCGGGAGGACGGCCGGCTCGTCGCCAGCCACATCCACCGCCACTCGACTCCCGCCCGACGGTTCAGCCAGGCGGTGATCGTGTTGTTGTCCCTGACCAACCTGGGCACGGGGCTCGTGCTGACCGTCGAGATCCTGGGCGACTCCTCCGAGTTCGATGCCTTCGACCTGCTGGTCAACACCGGGGCGGTCTGGATCACCAACGTGATCGTGTTCTCGCTGTGGTACTGGGAGTACGACCGGGGCGGGCCCGGCCGACGGGCCGAGGGCACCGGGACCGTCCCGCCGGCGTTCGTCTTCCCCCAGATGACGGACCCGTCACTGGCCGCACCGGGGTGGCGGCCGGTGTACTTCGACTACCTGTACCTGTCGTTCACGAACGCGGCGTCGTTCGCCGCCGCGGACGCGCTCCCGACGGCCAGGTGGGCCAAGGGCGCGATGCTCGGACAGTCGGCGCTGTCGCTGTCGCTGCTGCTGCTCGTGTTGTCCCGGGTGACCGGCCTGCTCTCCTAGGCGCCGACCGGACCCCGGACGATCCGGCGGACGGTGCCGCCGGGACCTGCCCTCGGTCAGACCGTCTCGACGATCAGGGCGTCGCCCTGGCCCCCGCCGCCGCAGAGCGCAGCGGCTCCGGTGCCGCCGCCACGACGACGCAGCTCGTTCAGCAGGTGCAGCACGATCCGGGTACCCGACATGCCGATCGGGTGGCCCAGCGCAATGGCGCCGCCGTTGACGTTGGTCACCTCGTCGGTGATGCCCAGGTCGGCCATGGACGCCACGCCCACGGCGGCGAAGGCCTCGTTGAGCTCGAACAGGTCGACGTCGTCCACCGATCGTCCCGCCCGCTCCAGCGCCGACAGGATCGCCCGGGACGGCTGGGTCAGCAGCGATGCGTCGGGCCCGGCGACCTGGCCGTACGACACGATCCGGCCGAGCGGGTTGCCACCGATCCGCTCGGCGGCGGCCTCCGACGCGACGATCACGGCGGCGCCGCCGTCCGAGATCTGCGAGGCGTTGCCGGCGGTGATGTTGCC
>CAIYGQ010000032.1 GCA_903925745.1 uncultured Actinomycetes bacterium
CGCCAGGGTGACGGCGTCGAGGACGTGTCCGAGCGCCCGGAGGTTCCAACCGACGGCGCGGCGCTCCCGCTGCGGGAGCGCCCGGCGGGGCTCGTCGAGGACGACGTCGTCGGTTCGGGACCGGTCGCGCAGGTCGATGACCGCTGCGGCCTCGGCGTGGCGGGGATGCCGACGGAACGTCGCCGCGTCCAGTGTCCGCTGCTCGTCTCCCTGCCTCAGCATGCCTGCCCTGCCTGCCCCAGCTCCGCCATGGTTCCCCCTGATGACCCGGATTCCCCTGTCCGGGTACCTGTTGGTCAGGGTAGGCAGGCGACCACCCGGTTCACAAGGGGTTCGCGGGGGCAGTTCTCCCACGGTTCGGCCACCCGAGGTGGGCCGTTCGGCCCGGGTCCACCCGGTGGCCACCCCGGGCGGCCGGGAGGACCCCGGCCACTCCCGGGGCTCGCACCGTCGGCCGGGGTGGGGCACACTCCGGCCCGTGACCGGCGACCTCCGCACCGTCAGGCGACCCTCCCTGGGGCCCGTGGCCGACGACTGGGACCGGGTGGTGGCGGCCTCGGCCCACCCCAGTCCGTTCCTGCGGTCCTGGTGGCTGGACCACGCCGCCCAGGGGGAGCCGGCGATCGTGTGCTGCCTGGACGACGACGAGGGCCTGGTCGGCGGGGCGGCGTTCCAGGTGGATCGGGTCGGTCGGGGCCGGCTGGCGGTGGAGCGGATCCGGAGCCTCGGACAGGGGGTGCTGGCCCCGGACCACCTGGACGTGGTCGCCCTGGAGGACCGGGGGGACCAGGTCCTGGACGCGGTCCTGGCCTGGCTGCACCGCCCCGGGTCCCGACTGGTCGACCTCGATGGGCTGCGGGCCGACGGTCGTCTGGCGGCGGCGCTGGGCGGCCACGTCGTCGAGCGGACGACGGCCCCGTACGCCACCCTGCCCGGCGCCCCCGGTTCCCCCGACGCCCGGGCCTACCTGGACGCCCGTGCCGGCCAGGTCCGCAGCACGATCAGCCGGACCCGCAAGCGCCTGACGAAGGCCGGGTGCACGGTCGCGCGCGTCGAGGCCGACGAGGTGGACCGCGCCCTGGAGGATCTGGCCCGGCTCCACGACGGGCGGTGGGGCGACGCCTCGGACTTCCTGGAGGCGTGGGAGCGATTCCGTGCCGCGGCCCGGGCCGGGTTCGACCGGGACGAGGTCTGGGCCACCGAGGTCCGCACCGCCGACGGGACGGTCGTGGCGACGGAGTGGGACCTGCTGACCGACGGAACCGTCGCCTTCTACCAGTCCGGCCGCTCGCTCGACCGGGAGTGGCGGGGAGCCGGTTCGGTGGTCCGGGCCGACGTCGTGGAGGCCGCGGCCGCATCCGGACGGGCCGAGTACGACCTGCTCCGGGGCGACGAGTCCTACAAGTCCGACTGGGCGACCGGCCACCGTGAGGTCGTCCGGGTACGACTGGGGGTCGGCCCGATGGGCCGGGCGGTCGCCGCCGCCGCTGCGTCGTGGCGTCGGATCGCACCGACCGTGCTCAGGGTCCGCACCAGGATCGGCGACCGCACGGACTGAACCGACCGGGTGGCTGCGGCTCAGCCGCGGAGCTTGGCGACCACGTCCGTCGCCGCCTCGCGGGCCGACGGCACGGCGAGCAGCATGAGCAGGCCGCCGGCGCCGCCGGCGGCGACGATCCCCACCAGCGGCCACCACCCACCCGAGGTCAGGAGCCGGACGGGCAGACCCGCGGCGAGCACGCCCCCGGCGACCAGGAGTCCGGGCACCACGCACGCCAACGCGGTCAGGTCCCGGGCACCGATCAGCCGGTCGACCACGACCTGGCGCACGGTGATGAACACGATCTGCACGACCAGGTGCACCGTCGCGACCCAGACGACGCCCTCGGGGGCGACGAACCACATGGCGACGAGCATGATCGGCACCATCACGGCGTTGATCCGCAGCAGCACCCCCGGCCGGTTGATCGCCATGAGCAGATCACCCGTCGCGAAGCCCAATCCCGTCACGGCGCCGGCGAGCGCAATCACCTCCATGGTCCGGATGCCCACCTGGTTGGCGTCCCCGTACAACAGGGTGAAGGAGTCGCGGGCGACCAGCGCCAGCGCGACCCCCACGGGGAAGGAGAACATCGCGACCAACCGCAGGGAGCGGTACATGCCCTCCCGCAGCGCCTCGGGTCCCTCGGAGCGGATGCGGGAGAACATCGGGAAGAGGACGGCGGACAGGCCGTTGAGCTGGGCGCCCATGGCGAACTCGGGCAGGCGGAACGCCTGGTAGTAGGTGGCGTACTGCGCGTTGTTCCGGTTGCCGATCACGAAGTAGTCGCCGTTCAGCGCCAGGACGCCGAGCACCCGGTTCCCGGCGACCTTCCAGGCGTAGGTGAACAGCTCCCGCACGACCTGCAGGTCCCAACGCAGCGTCGGCCAGAAGCGCAACAGCCACCAGGTCAACACGAGCGTCACGGCGTTCGAGGCCATGAACCCGACGACGACCGACCATGCGCCCCACCCGGCGAGGGCCAGCGCGATGGTCAGGCCGACCCGGGTCACGTCGCGGGTGATCTCCACCAGCGACCGGCGTCGGAACTCCATGTTCCGCATGAACAGCGACCACGGCACCGTGTTGAGCGCCGAGAGGACCACCACCACCGCGAAGGCCCGGAACACCCCGACGTAGGACTCCGCCTGGAAGTAGGCACCGACCAGCGGGGCGATGAGCAGCGCGAGCACGCCGAGGCCGATCCCCAGCAGGACGTTGGCCGTGAACGCCACCTGCACGCGGTCGCTCAGGCCCTCCTCCTGCTCGTAGACCAGCGCCGCTCCCATGCCCAGGTCGAGCGCGTTGTCGAAGTAGAAGACGAGCAGGAGCAACGTCACCATGACCGCGTAGTCGGCCGGTGGCAGCACCCTGGCCATGACCGCGGCCAGCACGATCGCGAGCACGTAGCGGACGAGGATCCCGAGGTTCGCCCACAGGAAACCCCGGCTCGCCGTGGTGCCGAGTGACCGCCCGTCGTTGCCGCCGGCCTGCTCGTCGAGGGTCGAGACGTCGACCGGGTCGTCGCCCGGGGTGGCACCCGCCGTCGGCCGGTCGCCCCGGCTGTCGTCGGATCCGGTGCCGTCGACCGGCACGACTAGCGACGCAGGACCACGACGCCCGCCGACCCGCCGCTGAACGACTTCAGGGTGTCGCCGGCGGAGCGTGCGTCGGTCAGGCTCGTCTGACCCTCGGCGACGACCATGAGCGTCGCATCGGCGAGCGAGAGGAGCTGCGAGGTCGGCACCGGCCCGGGCACCTTCGGCCCGTTGACGATGACGACGTAGCGGCCGGCCATCCCGTCGAGCACGGCGTTGAACGAGGAGCGCATCCGCAGGATGTTGCGGCTGCGGTCGACGCCGGCGCCCAGGAAGCGGACCATCCCGGGGGGAACGTCCAGGTCGTCGAGCGCCTTCGGGACCTGGGCGTCGGTCAGCGTCAGGAGCGCCGCACCCGAGTCGAGCTGGCCGCTCAGGCACTCGGCGAGCCCGGCCACGTCCTCGGCGCCCACCAGGTCGGTGAGCACGCCGTGCTCCAGGTCGGCGTCGACCAACGCGACCGGCTGGCCGAAGCTGCGGGCGATGACGAGCGCGAGCGCCAGCGCCAGCTGGGCCCGGTCCGGCCCGTCGTCGGCGCCGACCAGCACCAACCGGTGGATCGGCTCGTTCAGGCTGAGCCGCTCGACGGCGGCGATCACGCTGGCGACCGCGTCCTGCGGGTTGCTCCCGCGTCCGCTCAGCGCCGGCACCTTGACCAGGATCGGCAGGTCGATCGCCTCGGTCACGTCCTGGGCCGTGTTGACCACCGGCCGGCGGAGGTTCCGGTACAGGAAGAACAGGTACGGCACGAGTCCCCCGAGGAGCGCGCCGAACACCGCGCCGAACCAGAGCGGCACCGTCGTGGTCTGCTGCAGCGGGAACGCGTAGACCTCCTGGAAGATCGGTCCGGGGATCCGCTGCTCGACGGGGATCTCGCGCTGGTTCGCATTGAACACGTCGCGCAGCGCCGGCACGACCTGGGCCGAGACCAGCTCGGACTTCTCCTGGTCGGGGCTCGATGAGATGACCGCCATGAAGGGCGACAGGGGATCACGGGAGACCGAGATCATCCCCTTGATCTCGTCGATCGACATGTCGAGCTCGCCGCGCCGCTTGATCTCGGCCGCGAGCCCCGGCGACGTGATGATGCTCTCGAGCGCCCGGGCCAGCACCTCGTTGTCGTTCGGGTTGGCGCCGGACAGCACGATCACGGATCGGGTCGTCTGGTAGATCGGGGGCTGGACCGAGATCAGTCCGACGACCAACGAGGCCATGACCACGGATGAGAGCACGACGACCAGCGCCTGCACCTTGGACAGGCGGAGCGAGCGACGCCGTTCGTCGACGACGGGCTCACCGAGCCCGGCGCTGACGACCTCACTGGACCTCGCCATGGGTGTGCTCACCCGCCACGCTCCTCGATCGGACCCCCCAGCCCGGAGAACGAAGTGTACCGGCGCCCCCTCGGGCTCCAAACGTCGCCCGGGCCGGGCGCAGGACGCCGACTTGCCCGCGGGTGGTGACGACGCTCTAGGGTGACCGGGCCATGGGATCGCTGATCAAGAAGCGCCGCAAGCGGATGCGCAAGAAGAAGCACAAGAAGCTGTTGCGCCGCACGCGCCACCAGCGCCGCGCCCGCGGCAAGTGACCCCCGGCCCGGCACCCGTCCGGGCCCGTCTCAGTCGACCGCCGGGCGCCCCGCCGCCGGGAGCGTCCTGACCACCACCCGGCCCGGCCCCGGGAAGTCCCCCTCGACGAACCACGTGGACCCGCTCCCCGCCAGCCGGGGCGTCGCACCGGTCTCCTCGGCCAGCCGGTCCCGCCACGGCGTGAGCTCGGGGAAGGCGGCGAGCGCCGCCGGTTCCAGGTCGTTGCCGTTGGGTCCCGTCGGGCCGCCGAGCGAGTCCCAGGTCCGGTAGACCACCGGCGTCGAACAGTGCACGTCGGGGGTCAGCAGCGTCAGCGTCCGGTCCACGTGCGGCAGCGGCTCCAGGACCTCACCGATCCCCCGCACACGGGCGCGCCCACCCGCCACGCAGAACGGGACGTCGGCCCCGAGCGTTGCGGCGCCCACGGGGTCGATCACGGACGGGTCCTCACGGGCCGCCCACCGCAGCACGGCGGCAGCATCCGCGCTGCCGCCACCCAGGCCGGCCCCGGCCGGTATCCGCTTGTGCAGCACCACCCGGGCCCGTCGACCGCAGTGGCGCAGGGCCCGGAGCACCAGGTCGTCGGGGTCGGTGGCCCGCGTGCCCTCGGGGCCGTGCACCTCGAGGGTGGAGGGACCCTCGGTGGACTCGACGACCAACCGGTCGACCAGGTCGACGCTGACCATCTCGGCGTCGATCAGGTGCAGGCCGTCCGGACGGACACCCGTCACCCGCAGCGACAGCGTCACCTTGGCGGGGGCGACCAGTTCGACCGTCACGGGGCCGGAGCCTACGGCGCCGCCGAACCCGGCGCCGGGCCCGCGGACGGCGGGTCACCGGGCTCGACGACGGCCCGGGCCAGCGCCGCCCAGTCCCCGACACCAAGTCGCTCAGGTCGCTCGGTCGGTGCCACCCCCGCAACCCGGAAGGCGTCGGGCGACACGACCTGACCGAGCGTGGAGCGCAGCATCTTGCGCCGCTGGGAGTACGCGCGCTCGACCAGACCGAAGGCGACCGAACGGTCGGCATCGGGTTCCGCCCGTCGCGTCAGACCGACGACGGCCGAGTCGACCCTGGGGCGGGGGATGAACACCTCCGGGCCGACCCGCGCCAGGATCCGGGCCTCGGCGAACCAACCGACCTTGATCGTCGGCACCCCGATGACTCGGCCTCCGGGCGACGCGACCAGACGGTCGGCGACCTCGGCCTGGACCATCACCACGGCGGTGTCCACCCGGGGCAACTCGGCGAGCACGCGCAACAGGATCGGCACCGCCACGTTGTAGGGGAGGTTCGAGACGACCGCCCACCGCGTCCCCCACCCGACCCGATCGGCGAGCAGGCCCGGCAGGTCGACGCGCAGGGCGTCACCGGCGACGACGTCCAGACGGACGGGACCGTCCGCACGGTCGGCCACCGTCGACGGCAGCAGCTCGCCCAGCCGGCGGTCCTCCTCGACGGCGAGGACCGGATGACCCCGCTCCACGAGCGCGAGCGTGAGCGATCCCAGCCCGGGGCCCACCTCGAGCACGGGAGTCGACGGATCCAGGTCGGCGAGGGCGACCACACGTCGCACGGTGCCCGGATCGGCCACGAAGTTCTGCCCGAGCGACCTCCTGGCCGCCGCCCCGGCCCGATCGAGCAGTTCCGTGACGTCGGCGGCGCCGAGCAGCCTCACCCGGAACCGCTGCTGGACCGTGAGCCGGACCCGGACGAACCCGATCCGGACCCGGAACCGGACGAGCCGGAGGAACCCCCGTCCTCATCCAGCGTCGTGGGAGGCAGCGAGGACACCGTGGGGGTCGGGCCCCGCTCCGAGTAGAGGCTGTAGCCCTTGCGGTACCAGTCGGGCTGCACCTCGATCGTCCTCGGCGGACCGCCGACGACGACGGGGACCGGAGCCGTCGACGTCGTCGTCGCCACCACCCCGTCGTCGGTCCCGCCACCCAGGGCCGAGGCCAGCACCAGGACCCCCACGGCCGCCAGCGTGGCCCCGCCCGCCACCACGTAGCGAACCGGCAGGCCGAGCACCCGGCCCTGCGCCGCCCGGCTCCCTCCTGACGACGGCGGCGGCCCGGGCGACGATCGTTGCGACCGACGGACCACCCGCGGCGGCCCGTCGGTGGGCTCAGTCGGATCCAACGCCCGCCCCGCCCCGGGCCGACAGGGTGCCGCCACCGGCGACGTCGATGCCGTAGAACGCCGCAGCGTTGTCCGTCGTCGCCCGGGCCACCTCCGCCACGACCACACCGTGCAGCGCGGCGACCTGCTCGCCGACGTGCACGACCCACGCCGACTGGTTCCGCTGGCCCCGGTGCGGGACCGGCGTCAGCCAGGGCGCGTCGGTCTCGACCATGAGCCGCTCGAGCGGCGCGGCGGCGACCGCATCCCGGAGCTCGGGTGCGCTCGGGAAGGTCACGATCCCGGAGATCGACAGGAAGGCTCCCCGTGCGAGTGAGGACTCGGCCTCGGCGGGCCCGCCCGTGAAGCAGTGGAACACCGTCCGCTCGGGCACGCCCTCGTCGTCGAGGATCGCGAAGGTGTCCTCCCAGGCGTCCCGGGTGTGGATCACGAGCGGCAGGCCCGTGTCGTGGGCGAGCCGGATCTGCTCGGCGAACACCCGTCGCTGCACCGCGCGGGGCGAGTGGTCGTAGTGGTAGTCGAGGCCGCACTCCCCCACGGCGACGACCGACCCGTCGGCGACCCCGTCCTGCACCAGGGCGGCCAGGCCGTCGCAGCCGTCCACTGCGTCGTGCGGGTGCACGCCCACCGTCGCCGAGACACCGGGCAGCGACCGGGCGGTGGCGACGGCCCTGCGGGAGGTCTCGAGCGACGTCCCGACGTCGATCAGGTGCACGACCCCGGCCGCCCGGGCCCGGTCGACCACATCCGACGGGTCCTCCTCGTCTCCGAGGTGACAGTGGTTGTCGACCCACACCGCCGATTCCTCCACAGGGCTGGGCTCGTCCGCCACGTCGCCAACCTAGCGCCCCACCCCTGGGCCCCGACCCCGGATCCGGCGCCGACCGGGGCGTCGTCAGACGTCGAGCATCACGACGCCGTGCGGCTCCGCCGACAGCGAACGCACCCGCTCGGCGGCGTCCTCCGCGTCGAAGGTCACGGTGCGACCCTCGACGAGTGTCAACACGCAGGCGTCGGCCCAGTGGAGCCACGGACCGGTCGAGACACCCGAGAGCAACGACGGGGCCAGCACGACGACCGCCACGTCGTCGCCGAGCTCCTCGAGCACCTGGGGTCGCACGTCGGGCAGCGACCCCGACCGCACCCGACCCGCCGGGACGAACCGGAACAGGTCACCGGAGCGTCCGAGCGTGCGACGGACGGCGACGGGGAGCCGGAGACGCGGGACCCGACGGATCACCTGGGCGAACGAGGCGTCGCCGCCGCAGACCTGGACCAGGCCGCGACGACGGAGGGGCGCGAGCCTCCACGACAGGGCGGGACGGTCGAACTGGGCATCGACGAGCACGACCCGCCGACCCGACGAGGCGAGCGCCGCCGCCACGCCGGCGGCGAGCCCGCGGGCCGCCCGGTCGGGTCGGGGTGTCGTGACCACGAACCGACGGACCCCCGTCACGTCACCGGGCACCACACCACCCGGCGGAGCCTCGTCCACGAGCGAGCGATCGAGCGCGGCCGCCGGCACCTGGGCGAACTGGTCGGAGGACGCAGCGAAGCGGCGACCGAGTCGGGCGACGTGGGCCCACACACCCAGGCCGATCTCGACGTCCAGGTCGTCGTCGTTGTTCACGCGGGGCCGACGCTGCTGGTACAGCACGAACGCCAGCGCGACCAGCGCGCCGGTCATGCCTCCGACGAGGGTGATCCACACCACTGGCCGCGGCAGCAGCTCGACGAACGCCTCGTCCGAGATCGGGTAGTAGAGGGGACCGGTGTAGAAGCGCTGTTCACCCGGGAAGACCGGGCGGACCTCGTCGCTCACCTGGTCGAGCGAGTCCCGACGTCCTTCGGCGATGACCTCGTCGATCGCCGGCACCAGGTACGGGAGGACCTGCTCCGACACCGCCTGGTCGCTGTCGGTGAAGCGGATCACCATGTAGGCCGCGAAGTCGGGCCGCAGCACGTCGACGCGGTCCTCGATCTCGGGGATGGTCAGATCCACGCCCGACAGGCGCTGCAGCGCCTGGGCGTAGGCTCCCGAGTTCACCAGGGAGTGGATGCCCTGCACCGCCTCGCCGGACACGACGATGCGCTTCGAGCCGGCCGACTCCTCGAGTCCGGGCATGACGATGCCGGCGCTGGCGACGTAGCGAGCGGGCAGCCCCGACGCGACGCCTCCGAACAACACGGCGCCGACGAGCCCCCCTGCGATGATCAGGCGACGGAAGCGCTGCGAGATACGGAGATCCCAGCGCGCGAGCGCCGGAGAGGTCCAGGTCTGCCGTTCGAACGGATGGAACGTCGCTGGGGGTCCCGCTCGCCGGACCGGCACCGGGAGCGGCCGCTCGGCCGGCGACTCCGCGGCTGATTCGGTCGCGGGACCGGCGCGTCCGACCCCGATCGCCCGGCGGTCGCGTTCCGCTGCCGCGTAGCCCCGCCACCGGGCCTGTCTCGAGGGCACCTGGAGGGCGGCCGACAGGCCGATCAGGCTCCACGCGAGCTTGTTGTTCAACAACGGCAACAACATCATCCCCGACAGGATCGGGACCATCATGACCGCCATCGTCATCGAGATCTCCCGCACCTGGGGCCACCGGGGCCGCAGGAACCCGATGAAGGTCACCACGAAGATCGCCACCCAGAACGCGAGGCCGGCCAGGCCCAGGTCGCCGACGATGTCCAGGTACGTGTTGTGGGAGGACACCTCGGTCCTGACCTCGTCGAGCTCCTGCACCCCGGGGGTGGCGGCCAGCTTCTGGGGGATCAGCACCTTCAGCTGGCCGAATCCGTAGCCGAACAGGGGTTGGTCCTCGACCAGGCTGACCGCCGTGGTCCAGAAGTCGAGACGCCCGGCGCCCCGGTCGCCGAACCCCCGGGCGGCGTTGGCGGGGTTCAGGAAGAACAGGGCCAGGAACGCACCGACCCCGCACAACAACGCGACCACACCGGTCCGGGCCCGACGGCCTGCGGACAGACCCGGCTTGGTGACCATGGTGGCGACCAGCGCCAGGGCGGCTCCCAGGGCGCCCGAGCGGCTCCCCGCACCGGCGGCTGCGGCGAAGACGTAGACGAACACGAAGCTGTAGAGCAGCTTCTCCCGGGTCGTCCGGGCGTTCCGGCGGTAGTAGATCGTGAGCGGGATCATCGAGGCCTGGAGCAGGCCGAAGTAGTTGGGGTCGCCGCCGAACCCCTCGGATCGTCCCCCCAGGAACAACGAGACGACGCCGTTGGCGGCACCGAACAGGCCGCCGATCCAGAACGCCCGCAGGTAGCGCATCACCTTGTCGTGGCTGTCCACCAACAGCGCAGTCACGCTGAACAGGGCGATCGCCAGGCCCAGGAGGCCCATCTGGAAGAACCACTGGCCGATCTCGGGAGCCCACGCCGCACTCGCCACCGCCACGATCACGACGCCCATGGGCGGCAACCAGTGGCGCACCGGGATCGCCGGCGGCCGCCACTTCTCGATGAACAGCTTGTAGAGGACGACGCCCAGGGCGGCGGCGGCCAGGATCCGACCCGCCCGGATGGGACCGAGTCCGATGCCGTCGAAGTGGATCAGGAACCCGACCATCTCGACGAACAGGAAGCCCTTGCGGGCCACCAGGATCCCGAGTGCAGCCATGAACGCCAGGAACAGGGCGGCGATCACACCCCAGCGGGTCAGGACCGCGAACGCCAGGACCGGCACGCCGAGCACGGCCAGCACCAGGGCCAGGACGTCGACGCGTCGTGACCCGGTCCCGCCCTGATCGGGTGCCGGCGACCCGCCGGGGGTCGCTCTCGGTCGCTCGATGGTCCGCACGGACGCCCCCGGTCCTCCTCGAGAGCCGCTCGGGTCCACCCCGGCGACCCCCCGAGGCTACCGACGGACCCACCGGACGGCACGACGAGCCGACGCCGAGGGGCGGAGCCTGTCACACTGCTGGGATGCAGCGGATGGGGGATCCGGCGATGTGGGCGCGGATCGAACGGCACGCCGAGGCCGTTCGCGGCGACCTGGGGCCACATCCGGTGGCGGTCGTGCTGGGCACCGGGTGGTCGGCCCTGGCCGAGCTCCTGGGCCCGGTCCGCGGCCGACGAGGCGTGGGCGATCTCGACGGATTCCCCCGGCCCTCGCTGGACGGCCACACCGGCGAACTGGTCTCGGTGGACCTCGACGGGGTCCCGACGCTGGTCGTCGCGGGTCGCTGCCACCTGTACGAGGGCCGCGACGCCACCGAGGTCGTCCACGCCGTCCGGGTGGCGGTGCTCGCCGGGGCCCGGACCGTGGTGCTCACCAACGCCGCCGGCTCGCTGTGGCCCGACCTCGCCGTCGGCGCGCCGGTGCTGATCAGCGACCACCTCAACCTGACCGGCACCAGCCCCCTGGTGGGCCCGGCGGCCCGAGGGTGCGACGACCGCTTCGTCGACCTGGGCGACCTCTACTCTGCCCGTCTCCGCTCGGCCGCCCGCACCACGCTGGGGTCGATCGCCGAGGGGGTCTACGCCGGCGTCCTGGGCCCGCAGTTCGAGACGCCGGCGGAGATCCGGGCGCTGGCGACGCTCGGCGCCGACCTGGTCGGGATGTCGACGGTGCTCGAGGCGATCGCCGCGGCCCACCTGGGCGCCGAGGTCGCGGGCGTGTCGCTCGTGACCAACCCCGCCGCCGGCCTCACGGACCGCATCGACCACGACCGGGTGCTGGAGACCGCCGGCCGGTCCCTCGACCGGCTGGTGCCGGTGGTGCGGGCGCTCGCACACGCCGCCGTGCTCCCGTAGCCCTCTCGGAGCCGAGGGTTCACTGGCCCGGGCCGTCGGCGGGAGGGCCCAGCACGTCGCGGGTCGCCGAACAGCCGAGCCGGTCCGCACCCGCCTCCACCAGGGCGAGCGCGGTCGCCGTGTCCCGGATCCCACCCGACGCCTTGATCCCAGCCCGGCGGCCGACGACCTGCGAGAGGAGCGCGACCGTCGCGACGGTCGCTCCCCCCGCGGGGTGGAAGCCCGTGGAGGTCTTCACCAGGTCCGCCCCGCCCGAGACGACCGCCTCGGCGGCGGCCCGGATGACCGGCGGCGACCAGGCCGCCGTCTCCAGGATCACCTTCAGCACGGCATCGGGGACCGCCGCCCGCACCTGGGCGACATCGGCCGCGACCGTGGCGAAGTCGTCGGCCGCGATCGCGGCCAGATCGGCGACCACGTCGACCTCGACGGCACCGAGCGCCACCACGGCGGCCGCCTCGACGGCCTTCGACGAACTCAGCGACGTGCCGTGCGGGAACCCGACGACCGCGGCGACCGGGATCCGGTCGCCGACCGCCTCGACGGCGAAGCGCACCCACACCGGGGCCACGCACAGCGAGGCGCACCCGGACGAGACCGCGATCCCCGCCGCCTCGGCGACCTGGTCGCCGGTGGCGGTCGGCGCCAGGATCGTGTGGTCGATCCGGGCCGCCAGCCCGGCGGGGTCCGCGGACCCGGCGCCGCTCACCTCGAGCCGCTCACGACAGGACGTCGGCGGCCAGCTCGCGCAACGGAACCAGGGGGCGGGCGCCCAGGTGCGAGATGACCTCGGCGGCCGCGATCGACCCGAGCCGGGCGCACACGTCCAGCGGTCGGCCCGTGCTGAACCCGTGCAGGAACCCGGCGGCGTACAGGTCGCCCGCCCCGGTGGTGTCGACCACCGTGGACACCGGCTCGGCCGGCACCTCGATCAGGTCGTCCTCGGTCACCACCACCGACCCGGCCGCGCCCCTGGTCAGCGCGGCGACGCTGCCGTGGTGACGCAACCGCTCCGCGGCGGCTGCGAAGTCGTCGACCTCGAACAGCGAGGTGACCTCGGCCTCGTTGGCGAACACCAGGTCCACGTGCTCCTCGATGAGCGACCGGAACGCCGTGCGGTGCCGCTCGACGCAGAACTCGTCCGAGAGCGTCACGGCGACCCTGGTGCCGTTGCCGTTCGCGTGCCGGGCGGCGACCCGGAAGGCCTCCTGGGCCTCGGGCGTGTCGAAGAGGTACCCCTCCAGGTACAACACGCCGGCCGATGCGACGACACCCTCGTCGACATCCGCGGGGCCGAAGTGCACCGACGCCCCCAGGTAGGTGTTCATCGTCCGCTCGGCGTCGGGGGTCACGACGACGAAGCAGCACCCGGTCGATGGACCGTGCCCGGCGGGCGGGACGTCGAAGGCGACCCCGGCGGCGCGCAGGTCGTGGGCGAACACGGCACCGAGCTGGTCGTCACGGATCCGGGACAGGTACCGGGCGCTGCCGCCGAAGGACGCGACGCCGACCATGGTGTTGGCGGCCGATCCGCCCGACACCTCGATCGCCGGACCCATGAGGGCGTAGATCTGCTCGGCTCGTTCCTCGTCGATGAGCGTCATGCCGCCCTTCGGCACGCCGAGACGCTCGACGAACGTGTCGTCCTGGTGGCTGAGGATGTCGACCAGCGCGTTGCCGATCCCGACCACGGAGGTGGGTGACGGAGTGCTCACGCGGCGACCGTAGAGGCTCGCCGAGCCACGGACCAACCGCCTGCCGAGCCACGGCTCGCCCGGCCCGTCCGGCTCGCCCGGCTCACCCGTCCACCAGGCGCTTGACCCGGTTGACCCCGACCCCGTGGCGGGCCGCCACCGACCGGGCTGCGTCGCGTCGACTGGCTCCGGCCCGGAGCTCCGCATCCAGCTCGGCCAGGAGCACCTCGTCGTCGACGGGACCGGCGGGGGCCGCAGCGTCGACGACGAGCACGTACTCGCCCCGGGGCTCGCGTCGGGCCAGGTGCTCGACGGCGTCGTCGAGCGGACCCGTCCACACCTCCTCGTGGAGCTTGGTGAGTTCCCGGCAGAGCGACACGAGCCGCGTGCCGCCGCAGGTGTCGCGCAGTTCGGTCACGGTGTCGGCGACGCGGCGCGGGGACTCGTAGAGGACCGTGGTCAGCGTGCGGGCGGCGATGTCGTCCAGGCGCTCCCGGCGTTCCGGTCCGCGGCGCGGCAGGAAGCCCTCGAAGGTGAAGCGACCCGAGCCGCTGCAGAGTCCGCTCGAGACCAGCGCGACGACGGCGGCCACCGGCCCCGGCACGACCTCGACCTGCAGGCCGGCCCCGCGGACGGCCCCGATCAGGTGGGCGCCCGGGTCCGACAGGGCCGGCGTGCCGGCGTCGCTCACCAGCGCGACGCGCCGGCCCCGGCGGATCCGCTCCACCACGTCCGGCGTCCGGTCCCGTTCGACCTCGGCGTCGAACCGGATCAACTCGGGCGCCCGGATGCCGGCGTGGGCGAGCAGCCGACCGGTGCGGCGGGTGTCCTCGCAGGCGACGAGGTCCGCGCTCCGCAGCGCGTCGACCGCCCGCGGCGAGAGGTCACCGAGGTGGCCCACCGGGGTCCCGACGACCAGCAGTCGACCCGTCGGGCCCGCCGCCTCAGCGCACACGGAGTCGGTCCCCCGGGCCAACACCCCACCGTTCGAAGGATCCCGCCTCCGCCTCCAGGACCACCCGGTCCCGCCACCGCGGCCGGCTGACCCGACGCGGGGCGAGTGTCCGCACGGCCCCGACGCACAGGACGACGGAGCCGCCCGAGGCGTCAGGGGCGGCGTGAGCGTCGGCGCCGGCCGGGCCGAACGCGTCCACGGGTTCGACGGGATGGCAGAACGCGACGTCGATGGGCCGACCCACCCCGACCGTGTGCACCGACGGCGCCCGCATCAGGAGCACCCCCTGGGGATCCCCACGACCCAGCACCCCGCGAGCCCGCGCCAGTGGGCCGGTGGCCTCTCGGACGCTGGCGAGGACCTCTCGGTCACGGAGCAACCACGGCATCCGCCGAGCATCGCACGCCCGCGACCGCGCGTCACGGGCACGGGGGACCGGCGGATCCCCGGGAGCGTCGCCGATCCCGACTCAGACGTTGAAGCGGAACTCGACGACGTCGCCGTCGACGACCTCGTAGTCCTTGCCCTCGACGCGCAGCCGACCGGCGTCCCGCGCCGCGGACCACGAGCCGAGCTCCAACAGCTCGTCCCACCGGATGACCTCGGCCCGGATGAACCCTCGTTCGAAGTCCGTGTGGATCACGCCTGCGGCCTGGGGTGCCCGGGCCCCGGCCCGGAACGTCCAGGCCCGCGTCTCCTTCTCCCCGGTGGTGAAGAAGGTCCGGAGCCCGAGCATCTCGTAGGCCGCATGGAGGAACGCCGGCAGCGCACCCTCGCCCAGACCGAGTTCCTCCAGGAGCTCGGAACGGGACTCCTCGTCGAGTTGGGCGGCCTCGGCCTCGAGTTGGATCGAGAGACCGAGCACCGTGCCGCCGAACGCCGCACGGACGGGGGCGAGGGCCGGTTCGGGGTCGTCGAGCTGGGACTCGTCCAGGTTGACCAGCGCGAGGGCCGGCTTGGCGGTCAGCAGGAAGAACGGCCGGAGCGTGGCCAGGAGGTCGGGATCGAGCCCGGCCCGGTACAGCGGCGTCCCGGCGGCGAGGACGTCGACGGCCGCGTCCATGGCCACCACCTCGTCCGCGATCGACGGATCCCCCTTCGCTGCCTTGCGCCGCTTCTCGAGCTGCTTCTCGAGCGACTCCAGGTCGGCGTAGACGAGTTCGACCTCGAGCGTGCCGAGCTGCTCGACCGGATCGTCCGATCCCGGCACGTCCGGGTCGCTGAACGCCCGCAGGACGAAGACGATCGCATCGACCTCTCGGATGTGGGCGAGGAAGCGGTTGCCCAGACCCTCGCCCTGCGCGGCGCCGGCGACGAGTCCGGCGATGTCCACGAACTGGACCGAGGCCGGGACGACCTGGGCGCTCCGGCTCATCCCGGCCAACGCGCCGAGCCGGTCGTCGGGCACCTTCGCGACGCCGACGTTGGGGTCGACGGTTGCGAACGCGTAGGGGGCGGCCAGCGCACCGCCGCCGGCCAGCGCGTTGTAGAGCGAGGACTTGCCCGCGTTGGGCAGCCCGACGAATCCGAAGCGTTCCACGGTCCTCCCGGTCCACGACGCCCGGGCCGTCCCGGGCGGTCCCACCCTAGGGTTCGCCGCGTCGCGCCACCCCAACGTGACCGCTGCCCCGACCGGGCCTGCGCACCGATGGCACCGGCCCGCCGGAGCCGTCGGTGCCGCCGGAGCCGCCGGTGCCGCCGGAGCCGCCGGTGCGCACGGCGATTCAGTCGCCCGAGGCGGACTCCCCCACCGTCGGGGCCTGGCGGCCCCCCGGCCGCAGGTCGTACTGGTCCCGGACAGAGGAACCGGCGCAGGCTCCACCGTCGGTTCCCGAGGCGTCGGCGAGTGCGCGGTCGAGCAGCGGACTGGCGCCGCTGAACACGCCCCACGGGCTCTCACATCCGGGCACCACCCACGCGTGCGCCATCCATCCGTCCTGGCGGTCGGACTTGCGTCCACCGATCGCCGCGCACTCCTCGGCGGTCATCGTCGAGTCGCCGATCACGCCGCCCGGGCCATTGCAGAGCCCGACGTGACGGTGGTAGTGGTCGTTCGGCCCGGTGAAGCCCTGGGTGGGCTCCGCGTCACCGCTGTGGCGCAGGTAGTAGCTGAGCCCCACCATCTTCGCGTCGGGGCCGTTGCCGTCGTAGAGCAGCATCTCCGGCTGGGTGATCTCGAATCGTCCGTCGACCAGCGGGAACTTCATGTAGTGCGCGGCGATGCCGGGCACGTACGGCGTGACCCGGACCCAGCCACCGGCGACGGCGTCGGCGGCGGTCGGGTAACGCAACGCCGTCCCGCGCGCGAGCGCCAACTCCTCGGCGAGCCGGGAGCACTCCTCCTGGTCGATCATGGCCGTCCACGGCTGCGGCCCGGCGTGGCCACCGTGGCCGCCGTTGTCGTCGGGCGCCGACGCATCGTGCCCGTGGTGCCCACCGCCCCCGGCGGCCGCGGTCCGACCCGACCAGTCCATCCAGGCCTGGCGGTCCTCCTCGCTCGCCTCGGCGAGCTCGACGACCAGTGCCGCAGCGGCGAGTTCACCGGTGGCGGCGGCCGAGGTGGCCGACACGAGCCGGTCGAGACCCTCCGACCCGCGCCCCTGGTCCGGGTCCGGGGCCATCACCACGCCCAGCGGGGTCGTCGCCGCGTGGGCACCCATGGCGCCGCCGGCATAGGTGTCGACACCCATCCGGGCGGCGTCGGTCCAGTACGACACCGGGTTGAACCCCAGGTCGCACCGGGTCGCGTCGATGGCCGCCATCTCGGCGGAGTGGGCGGCCGCCCCGTGGGGGTCACCCGCATCCCCGTGCGAGTGCCCGCCGGCGCCCGAGCCGCCGGGTGCCACGATCGCGGTCGTGGCCAACCCCAGCGCAGCGACCGCCACGACGGAGGGGACGACGAGCCCCGGACGGGCGACCCGCGGCGCGAACACGATGAGGAGCGCCACCAGGACCGCGGCGACCTCCAGTCCTGCGGTGACCGCACCGAGCGCGTCGACGGACTCGACCTCACCGGCGTGGGACCCGACCGACAGGCCGACGGTCACGCTGGCGGTCCACATCCCGACGACGACGGCGTTGAGGGCACCGCTCGCCGCCGCGAGCGACGGGGTGCCGCGGCCGAGCAGGAACACGACCGAGAGGCCGATCTGGGCCCAGCCGACCAGGGCGAAGGCCAGCGGGTCGAGCCAGACCCCGTCGCCACCGTGGGCCGGCACCATGACCAGGTGGACGATGCCGGCGGCGGCGAGCAGTCCGGCCAGCACGACGTCCAGCGGACCCGGACTCCGGACCCGTCCATCGGCGGCACCGGCCGGGCGGTCCCGGTCCGGCGTGGGTCGATCCTCAGCGTCCACGTGCTCCCCCGATCCCCGTCGTCGAACCGGACCCGGGGAGGGCCGGACGCACGGACGCCACAGCGTATGCGGCGCGGGCTGGAGTCCGCGCCCTGCGACCGGTAGCGTTGCCCCCATGTCCAAGCGGACCCAGAAGAAGAAGCACAACGCCCGAACCAAGAAGGCGAACCACGGGCGCAAGCCGAACATGGGGCGCAACTCCTGATCGCCCCCGGACGGCTCGGTCGTCCGGACCTCGGTTCCCTGTCCCGCTCGGCGCCCGGGATGCGTTCGGCCTCCCTCGGTGTTGGCGGCAGACGGTGAGTGACTCCCCTGACATCTGTTGGTTCCGGCGGGACCTCCGGGTCGCCGACCAGCCGGCGCTGATCGGATCCGACGGTTCCCCCACCCTGTCGGTGTTCGTGGTCGATCGCCGCCCCCTGGCGAGCGCCGGCCCCCGGCGTCGGGCACTCCTCGCCCGGCACCTGCGTGCGCTCGACGACGAGCTCCGGTCCCTCGGCGGCGAACTCGTGGTCCTGGAGGGCGACCCGGTGGAGGTGATCCCACAGCTGGCCCGCGACGTCGGATCGAGGACCGTTCGCTGGAACGCCGACGTGTCGGGGTACGCGCAGCGCCGCGATTCCGCTGTCGCCGCCGCACTCGAGGGTTCGGGCGTCGGCTCCGAGGTGCACTGGGGCACGCTGGTCCACGCGCCGGGGACCGTGGTCGCCAGGTCCACCGGACGGGTGCAGCGGGTCTTCACGCCGTTCTCTCGGGCGTGGTCGTCCACGGAGCGCGCGCCCTGGCCCGACGGTCCCCCCCGGCCCGTCCGGATCGGATCCGTCCGGGGCGGGGACCCGACGCGACTCCTCGGTGTCGACCCCGACGACCCGAAGATGGTCGGCATTCCCGGGGGTGAGATCGCGGCCGAGGATCGCCTGCGCACCTGGGTGCAGCACGTCGACGGCTACCCGGATCGCCGCGACATCCCCGCCGATGACGAGGGCACCTCGCACCTGTCCTCGGACCTGCGCTTCGGCACGCTGTCGCCCCGCCACGTGGTGGACGTCGTCGGCACCGGCACCGAGGGCCGGGCCGCCTTCGTCCGACAGCTCGCGTGGCGGGACTGGTACGCGCACCTGCTCGCCGAGCAACCCGAACTGGCCCACTCGGCCATGAAGCCGGCCATGGATCGCGTCGTCTGGCGGGACGACCCCGAGGGCCTCGAGGCCTGGTGCGTCGGCCAAACGGGTTACCCGATCGTGGACGCCGGGATGCGTCAGCTCGCCCGGACGGGCTGGATGCACAACCGCGTGCGGATGATCACCGCGTCGTTCCTGGTGAAGGACCTGCTCGTCGACTGGCGACTCGGTGAGGCGCACTTCCGGCGTGAGTTGCTCGACGCCGAGGTGAGCCAGAACGCCGGCAACTGGCAGTGGGTGGCGGGCACCGGCCCCGACGCCGCCCCCTACTTCCGGATCTTCAACCCGATCGCCCAGGGGCGGAGGTTCGATCCGGACGGCGAGTACGTCCGACGCTGGGTGCCGGAGCTGGCCGGGATCGACGGGCGGAGGGTCCACGCACCGTGGGAGCTCGGCCCGCTCGACCTGGCGGCGGCCGGCGTCACACTCGGCGAGGACTACCCGTGGCCGATCGTGGACCACGCGGCGGCCCGGGAACGCACACTGGCCGCCTACGCGGCCGCCGCCGCCACGGGGGACGCGGCCGGAGGCCGCTGATCGATGCCGGCCGGAGGCCGCCGATCAGGCTCGACCGGGTGAGCCGGTGACCGCAGGAGCGTCGTCGGATACGAGGGCGGCGTCGGCGCGTTCCCGGGCGGCGAGCTCGGCCAGGATCTCGTCGGCGGGGGCCGGCCGGCGGAGCAGGAACCCCTGTGCGTAGCGACACCCCAGGGCGACGACGGCGTCGAGTTCGACCTGGCGTTCGATGCCCTCGACCACGACGTCGAGTCCGACCGCACCGACGAACTTCACCGCCGCGGCCAGGACCCCGAAGTCGCGGTGGTCGCCGGTGCCGAGCGAGGAGACGAACTCACGGTCGAGCTTGACGACGTCGATCGGGAGCTTGCCGAGCCGCACGAGCGACGAGTAGCCGGTCCCGAAGTCGTCCATCGCGATCCGGATCCCGCTGGAGCGGAGTTCATCGAGCACCGCACCGACCTCGACGACGTCGAGCAGGTCGCCCTCGCTGAGCTCCAGGACGATCGACGAAGGTGGGAGCGAGCGCCGCGCGAGTTCGTGGTGCAGCCAGCTCGGGAACGCCGGATCCCGGAGCTGCACCTTGGCCAGGTTGATCCACATGGTCAGCTTGCCGCCGACCGCGGCCCGGTGGCCCTCCAGGGCATCGAGCGCCCGGCTGATGACGATGCGGCCGAGCTCGGGCATGAGGCCGTTGTCCTGGGCGAGCTGGAGGAACGCCCCCGGGTAGACGATCTGGCCGTTGCGTCGCCAGCGCACCAGCGCCTCGACGCCGCAGGAGTGGCCGGTGGCAACCTCCACGATGGGCTGCAGGTGGACGATGAAGTCGTCACGGCGCAGTCCCCGCCGAAGGGCGGCGTCGGTCAGGAGGCGTTCGGACAGGTCGGCCTCGAGGCCCTCGTCGTAGGCGACGACCCGGACGTGCGGATCCGCCTTGGCCCGGTACATGGCGACGTCGGAGTTCCGGAGGAGCTGCTCGGCGTCCGAGACGTCGTCGCCCGACACCGCCACACCGAGGCTGCCCGAGACGAACACCTCGGAGCCGTCGATCAGGAACGGCCCCTCGAGCGAGGCGGCCATGGCGTCGGCGACGACCTCGGCCCGCTCAGCGGCGTCCACACCGACGCACAGGGCCACGAACTCGTCGCCCCCGAGTCGGGCGACGAGCACGTCCTCGCCCACGGCCACGGACTCGAGCCGGCGGGCCACCGCACGCAGCAGCCGGTCGCCGCTGCGGTGGCCGAGGGTGTCGTTGACGAGCTTGAACCGGTCGAGGTCGCAGAACACCGCCGCCACCTGCCCGGATCCGGCGCTGCGGCGGTCGAGTTCCTCGGCGATGCGCTCCAGGAGGAACGCCCGGTTGGGCATGCCGGTCAACGGATCGTGCGTCGCCCGGAACCGCAGGTGGTCGACGGCG
>CAIYGQ010000033.1 GCA_903925745.1 uncultured Actinomycetes bacterium
CGGCCCACCCGTCCGGTCGCTGGTGGCGTCGCGGCGACGGTCGGCGGCGGCCCGGAGCTCCCTGGTGTCGGTGGCGTTCTGCAGGTCGGTGGTGCCCTCGGTGGGGACGCCGGCGGCCGCCACGAGCGCCGCTGTCCCGGCCGTGTAGGCGAACCACCAGTCGCACGCGGTGATCGTGTGCCGCTTCCACCACTCGCCCAGTCGGCTCCGGTGCTGCTCGTCCCGGTTGATGCCGTGACCCCACAGCCCGAGCGCCGGCCCGCCGGCGTGGCGCCAGAGCGCGAGTGCGTTGTTGGTGACCAGCTTCGAGGCCTGCTCGACCACGACCAGATCGGCGCTGCGCACCCGCCCGAGGAGCTGCTGCCAGACGAGCCGCCGCGAACCCAGCGGCAGTTCGCGCTGGGGGACGCGCTCGGCCCAGTCCAAGGTCGCGGTGTCCTGTCGGGCGCGTGCACCCACCGGGGGGTCGCCGATCAGGAGCCGCAGATCGACACCCTCGGCGGCGAGCTGCTCCCGGAGCGCCTCGTAGAGCGGAACCCGGTAGTGGGGGAGCGACTTGTAGACGATGGCGACCTCGGGGCGCTCCGGCGTCGGCCGTCGGCGCGGGGTGAGCAGGGTGCGGAGGTACGGCGAGAGCGTCGCTGCCGGCCAGTTGCCCCCGTTGCGACGCTGGAAGCGGGCCCACTCGCGGAACGGGCGTCCGGTCGGTGCGTTCAGGAGCTGCAGCCGCCTGCGTCGGCTCAGCGACGCGTCGCGCCAGGTCCCGACATCGTCGTTGCGGGCACAGGTGCCCACGGTGGTCCCGGTGGAGCGGATCCGGATGCCCATCCGCGTGGCCCGGAGTCCGTAGTCGTAGTCGGCGATGCCGTGGCGGTAGGTCGGGTCGAGGCTTCCGACCAGCTGTCGCACCCGTCTCGGCACGAGCACGAGGTTCCCGTTCATCGAATCCGGCCGGTCGGTGCTCCCCGGCGGGATCGCCTCGAAGCCGCGGCCACGCCACGTGGGGACGTGACGGACCGCTGCGTAGGTGAGCTCGCCGGAATCGGGATCCCGCAGCGCCCCGACGGCGATCGTCTCGTCCTCGGCCGACGGTGCCAGGTCGAGCAACGCGTCGATCGCCCCGGGATCCAGGACCACGTCGTCGTTGAGCCACAGGACGTAGTCGGGATCACGCTCCTCGGCCTTCGCCAGTCCGCGTCGCATGGCGCCGGCCCAGTACAGGTCGCCGGTGCCGTGGATCTGCACCACCCCGGGGAGCAACTCGGCGACGGCCTCGGCGGTGCCGTCGCTCGATGCGTCGTCCACGTGGACGACCATGAGCTGGACGGAGCCAGCGGCAGCGATGAGCGACTCGAGGCAGCGGATCGTCGTGTCGCGACGATTGTGGGTCGCGACGACGACCGTGACGCTCGGGCGCACAGGGTTGTGGCCAGTCACTGCTTGCCGACTATCCGCCATCGAGCAGCGGCGACCCACCATCTCGCGCCGTCCGGGTCCCGTTGGCAGTCACACGGGCTGTGCGTGCAGTGTGGCCGGGTTCACCGTCACGGAGATGATCGGATGGTCCCGGCCGGATCCAGGGCACCGACAGGAGGCTGACCAGGATCAGGATCTCGGGTCCGGTCGCAAGCGTCACGTCGAACACGCTGCGTACGAGTAGCGCCGAGCTCAAGGCCATCGGCAGCCACGCCCCGTGACGCCATGCCACCAGACTCGAGCGGAAAGCTGTGGCGAAGAACCCGATGGACAGGAGTCCTCCGATCACGCCACCTTCGGCGAGCGACTGCGCCAGCTGGTTGTGTGCTGTCCCGGCCCACAGGATTCCGTTCTGCTCTGCAGCGACTCGCACCGATCCCAGTCCGTGGCCGACGATCGGGCTCGAGTTGAACAGATCGAGTGAAACTGCCCACACCTCGTCTCGTCCGGTCAGGCCGAAGAGTTTCTCCCCGCCCGATGCGACCACGGTCAGCGCAGCTGCTCCGACCAGGGTCACGATGCCGAAGGCGCGCTCACGGGGATTCCTCCGGAGGACGGCGACCGCAAGAGCGGCGATCACCATCAGCCACGCGTTCCTCGACTGAGACCAGATCAGGACCGTGGCTGCCAGTCCAATCCACGGGATTCGCCTGATCCGGTTGTCACCAGCGATCTCGAGCACGAGTGCGATGGCAGCGATCGAACCGAGGGTGTTGGGGTACTGCACCAGCCCCGACAGCTGGAGCACTCCGAAGAATCGGCCCCCTTGTGCTCGAGTCAGATTCCCGAAGGCGATATCCGGCGACGTAATCGCAACGACGAGTGAACCGACGAGGAGGACCCTGAGGATCAGCAGCGCGGATTCCGTCATCCGCTTCGGTGGAGTCGCCCAGCAGGACGCGGCAGCGATCACCAGCCCGGGGAAGATCAACTGCCTGGGGTCGAAGGCTCCGCCCCAGAGCGAGGTGAACGCCATCAGGAGGCCGTAGGCCAACAGGACGCGTACGGGAACCGGGATCGATGGACGTCGCTGGACGAGCAGTGCGCCGATGGCCGCAGCAGACAGGGACACGAGCACGGCGGTTGAGGCCTGGAGGATGATGAGTGACCAGCCCGTTGGCTTCTCAGCGAACCTGAGGGCGAGGCCGCGGAAGGGTTCCGGGTCGGCCAGGAGCGCCAGCGCAGGGCTGAGGGTGGTGGTTGCGATCGCCGCCACTGCAATCCATGGGCCACCACGTGACGCGTCCTCCAGCGCCATCGAACCGACGTAGATGCCCCACGCTCCCAGCGCGAAGCAGGCCGCAATGATGACAGTGATGGCCATGGAGTACTCGAATCCCTGGCGATCCAAGGAGGACCGACGGAGCGGACGCTAGCTCAGGTGGTCGGGTCCATCCGGCTGCCCCGTTGGCGGTTGGAGTCGCTCACCCGCGGACCCATCGGGTTGGGCCCTTGACCGGAGCGCTGCCTCGTAGTCCGACTGGGTCAGGGACGGCCATCGGCGGAGGCTGTTCCAGAGAGCGGACCGTCGGGGCCGTGACGCGAGGGCGCGGGTGCGCAACGGGAGGCGACGACGACTCAGCACGTGCAGGTTGCCGTGCGAGATCAGGTGGACCCCGAGTGAGTCCGCGGTCGACTGCAGGCCCCGACGGCTCAGGAAGGTGATGTGCTGGCCGGTGTCCGGTGTGTAGTACCACCAGGTTCCGGGTGCGGGAGCGGGTTCGGGCACGAGGAACGTCGAGAGGACGAGGACGTCGGTGAGGTCGAGCAGCTCCCTGATCGTCGCAACCGGGTCGGTCAGGTGTTCGACGACCTCGACGGCGGTCACGATCCCGAACCGGCCGACCGGCTCCGACTCGCAGCCACGGGCGAACCGGTTCGTTGCCATGGGGTCGTACCAGCGGAAGTCGAGCCCGCGGTTGCGCAGCAGGCGGACCAGCAGGCCCTCACCTCCGCCGTAGTCCAGGTGCGGTCCGGGGATGCCCGCGGACCGGGCCAACGCCGCGACGCTCTCGGCGGTGGACACCGACCGCTGCACGAGCCCCACGTCGCTGTCGGCGATCGCCTCGCCGTAGGCCTCCTCGAGCCAGGTCGGTCCGACCACGGCGACGGATCCGCAGCCGGTGCACACCACGTACTCCGCCGTGTGGACGCCCAGGACCTGCTGGGTGCCGAGCGGCTCGGTCGCCCCGTCGCAGACCGGACACCTCACGGCCGTGCCCCCTCGCCGCCGCCGACCCGGGCGTGCGGTGTCCGCAGTCGTTCCCGGACGGCGAGCGCCGCCATCGGGATCCCGATCAGACCGTGGGCGACCGTCGTGGCCAGCGGGGCCCCGACCGCGCCGAGCCGGGCGCAGAGCACCACGCCGAGTGTCAGGTTCACCAGCGCGCTCGCCACGCCGAGCCGGAGCTGCTCGGCCACCAGCCCCAGGCCGTTGAGCGCGACAGCGAGCGCGGCGGCGACGCCCACGACCACTCCGGCGGCGACGGTGGCCCAGACGACGTCGCTCGGCACCTCGAACCCCGGTCCGGCGATGATCCGCACGAGTGGTCCGGCCAGGACACCGGCCGCGACCGAGGCGGCCGCCGAGACGCCGCCCGCCCAGATCACGGTCCGCAGGACCAGCGCGCGCACGTCCTCGGGTCGTTGCACCTCGGTCCGGGCGACGGTGCCCCACCTCGGTGTGAACCACGAGGTGACGACCATCGACGGCGTCAGGACCACCCGCGCGGCCAGGGCGACCAGGCCGGCCGCCGCCGGTCCGACGATCGCGCCGACCAGGATGGCGTCGGCGTTGAACCCGGCGAAGCCGGAGATCACGAGCACCTGGTAGCGGCGGCCGTCGCGCAC
>CAIYGQ010000034.1 GCA_903925745.1 uncultured Actinomycetes bacterium
AACACACAGCAGGTGGTCACGTTCGACCCCGGCGCTCCCGATGCCGCCGACACCGCGTTCGCGCTCGCGTCGGAGACCAACCGCCTCGTCAGTTGCCCGCCTGCCGGCATCGACCCCTCCAGGGCGGACGCGTTGTTCGAGGAAGTGCAGCGAGCCGTGGCGAACACGTCGAGCCGCAAGGCCCAGCTCGACGAACTGTCGGCGCTGATCTCCGGGCGGTCGTTCACCGCTCCCGTGTGCGGCCAACTGACGCCGACGTCGTCGGTTCCCCCGTCGACGTAGGCGCGCCGACATCACATCGGCCCGATCCGGCGGCCGGCGGTCACGTCGGGAGCCGGTGGTACGGTCCACGACAGCAACGAGAGGAGTCCCGCATGGCGCACGCCGCCGACGTCGGGACGCCTCCCGCCAGGGGAGTGGGGAGTCCCCCCTCCGACACTGGAAGACGCCTGCAAGTGCAGGCGTCTTTCGCTTTGTAGGTGTCGGTTGCGAACAACCTGCGAACAAACGACGGCCAGCCTGGCGCTGGTGGCCGTCGGGACAAGTCCTACCCGCCGCCCACCAGCGCCACCACGCCATGCTGGCGACTCAGTACGGCGCAGCGAGTCCTGCGCCGACGACCTTGACGACTCCGGCCGGACGGATGGCGCCGATGACGAACTGCCTCGTCGCTCGTGGGGGGCCGCTCCTGCCGCTCGGTCACGTGCCGGGGGGGGGCACGCCGGTCGGTCGGAACACGTGCTCGCGCCAGTGCCGCAGCTCGGCCGCCGACTCCCGGATGTCGTCGAGCGCCCGATGGGCCGACGCGCCCTTGCGCAGCCCCGACAGCTCCTGGGTGTACCAGCGCCGGGCCAGCTCCTTGATGGTCGACACGTCGACCGAGCGGTAGTGGAGGTACTCCTCGATCTCCGGCAGGTGCTGGGCGAGGAACCGGCGGTCCGTTCTGCTCCCGCCACCTCGACCCGACGCTGGGCTGACACCCCGCCCGCTTCAGTCGAGGGGGCAGCTCTCGTCCCAGTCCGGGAAGGGGTCGTCCAGCCGGACCCACCGCTCCGGGCCGCCGTCGAGCTCCTCCGGTCGCAGCAGGCAGTGGTCGAGCCGGGCGATCAGGTCGGCCTCGTCGAGCTCCACGCCGATCAGCACCAGCTCCTGGCGCCGGTCGCCGAACGGCTCGACCCAGGTGGAGCGGAGGTCGGCCAGCTCGTCCTCGTCCACCGGCCACTCCTCCGCCGGCGAGTCCGCCCACCACGGGGCCAGCGGGTCGAGCCGGCAGACGACACCGGCCTGCGACCACAGCGCCATGGTGTCCGGCCGGCTGGCGATCCAGCAGAAGCCCTTGGAGCGGATCACCCCGGGCAGCCCCTCGCAGATCGCGTCGAAGAACCGCGTCGGGTGGAACGGTCGCCGGGCCCGGTAGACGAACGACGAGACGCCGTACTCCTCGGTCTCCGGGACGTGCTCGCCGTTGAGCTCCCGGACCCAGCCGGGGGCGGTCTCGGCCTTCTCCAGGTCGAACAGCCCGGTGCCCACAACCGCTGTCACCGGCAGGTCGCCGTTGACCGAGCGCCGCAGCTCGGCGGCGGGGTTCAGGTGGGCCAGGATCCCCTCGAGCTCACCCAGCTCGTCCTCGTCGACCAGGTCGCACTTGGAGACCACGATGACGTCGGCGAACTCGACCTGGTCCACCAGCAGGTCGGCGAGGGCGCGGTCGTCGCCCTCCTCGGCCCCGATGCCGAGGTCGTCGAGGTCCCGCTCCTCGCCGAGCTGGTCGAGGAAGTTCACGGCGTCGACCACCGTGACCATCGTGTCCAGGCGGGCGACCTGCGACAGGCTCCAGCCGGACTCGTCCTCGTAGGCGAACGCCGCGGCGACGGGGAGTGGTTCGGAGATCCCGGTGGACTCGACCAGGAGGTGGTCGAAGCGACCCTCGCCGGCGAGTCGGGCCACCTCGACCAGCAGGTCCTCTCGCAGGGTGCAGCAGATGCAGCCGTTGGTCATCTCGACCAGGCGTTCGTCCACCCGGTCGAGCGATCCCGACGCGACGAGCTGGGCGTCGATGTTGACCTCGCTCATGTCGTTGACGATGACCGCGACCCGGAGTCCTTCCCGGTTGGCCAGCACGTTGTTCAGCAGCGTCGTCTTGCCGGCGCCCAGGAAGCCGGAGAGGACCGTGACGGGGAGGAGATGTGCGTCGGACATGCCCGTACCGTACTCTCGGAATGAGAGTCATTCCCATTCCGATCACTCCGATGCGAGTACGAGAGGAGCGACGCCATGCCGATGGTCTGCCAGGTCACCGGGCGGCGCCCGAACGCCGCCAAGAACGTGAGCCACTCCCACCGCCGCACGAACCGGTGGCAGTACCCGAACGTGCAAAAGAAGCGCTACTGACTGGCCACGGAGCGCCGCTGGGTCACCCTGTGGGTCTCGACCAAGGGGATGAAGACCATCGACCGCAAGGGCATCGAGCGCGTCGTGGCCGACATCCGGGCGCGGGGGGAGAAGGTCTGATGCCCCGCAACGACCGACGCCCGATCATCAAGCTGCGCTCGACGGCCGGCACCGGGTTCACGTACGTCACCCGGAAGAACAAGGTGAACACCAGGGAGCGGCTCGAGCTCCGCAAGTACGACCCGAAGGTCCGCCGCCACGTGATCTTCCGCGAAGAGCGCTGAAGCTCCCGCCACGAGCACTGAGCGGGGCGGGCCCGGTCCTCTCAGATCGAGCCCGGCCGCCTCGCGGGCCACGGGTCCGGGCCGGTGCTGATCCCCGGGTCGGCATCGAGCGGGTCGATCCCCAGGAGGACCGCGGCGATCCTGGCCGCCCCGCGCCGCGCTCCGGCGAGGTTGCCCGCCGCCGGCCCCAACCGCTCGGTGGCGAGGCGGCCCATGACGTGCAGGCGCGTGCCCGGCACCCGCAGGGCGTCATCGAGGATCGGGAGGCCGCGCACGGTTCGCAGCACCCCGGCACGCGCCAGCGGCTCGAGCAGCGGGTCGAACTCGACCCGGGCGACCGAGCCCATGGCCGTGACCGCGCGATCGGCCGCCAGCGAGCAGCCGTCGGCCAGGCGGACCAGGACGTGGTGCCCGACCGGGACGACCCCCAACGCCGCAACGCCCTCCACCAACCGGACCCGTCCTCCTGCGGCCAGTTCCCGGAGCCGGCCCAGAGCCGCCGGAGGCACGGTCCCGCCGCCGCGTGCCCGGGCCGCGGCCCGGATCCGATCGGCCGGGTCGTTCGACCGCTCGAACGCGGCCAGGCGTTTGGGCCCCATCCAGCCCGGGTCCACGTCGTAGCTCCTGGCCACCAGCGGGCGGCGGGTCACGAGCGTGACCGACGCGCCCCTGGCCACGGCCTGGTCGACCAGTTGCACCGCGGTGAGGCCACCGCCGACCACGACGATCCGCTCGTCCGGTCCCGCGTCCCGGAGGTCGGCCTGACCGGCGTGCGGCTCGGCGCCGGGCAGCGTGACCGGATGGGCCGCGTTGGTCGCCAGCACGACGCGCCCGGCCCGCAGGGAGGTGCCGTCGTCCAGGTCGAGCTCGACGCCGAGGTCGCCGCCGAGGGGTCGACAGGCGCGGACTGACCGGGGCACGACCGTGCCGGCGTCGCCGAGGCGGGTGACGAGGTCGCGGCACGTCGCCATGAACGCCCACTGCGACGGCCGCAGCGAGGACCCACCCACGAGGTCGTGGGTGCAGAGGTCGCGCCGTCGGGTGATGGCGTCCACGTCGGGGTCGGGGTGGTGCACCGCCGGCGACCGGAGGTGGGTGATCTCAAGGCGGTGGAACAGGTCCTCCCACCGGGCGAGCCACCGGCCGCTGGGGTCGAGCACCACGGACTCGGCCGTCACGTCGGGGGTGACGGCGGCCAGACGGCCGAGGAAGGTCAGCGCCTGCGGGCCGGCGCCGACGACGGCGACGGCGGGGGTGCGGTTCATGCCCGCAGCCTCGGACGGTTGCGGGAATGATTCTCATTCGCGATACTGCGCCGGCGGTCGGCTCGCCCGGGCCGACCAGCGTTGGAGGAGACATGACCGAGACCCCCCACCGACGTCGTCGGTGGTCCCTGCTGGTGCCGCTGGTCGGCGGCCTCGCCCTGGTGGCCGCCGCCTGCGTGCCCCCTCCGCCGCCGCCGCCCCCTCCCTGCACCCCGGTGGTGCTCGAGCAGGGCGCCGTGGACGCCCCCGGCATCGCGTTCGAGGACGGCGCCTGGGACCTGCACATCCATGACGAGGACGCCGACGTCGAGTACGAGCCGGACTGTGCCGTCCTGAAGGCCAAGGACGAGGCGGAGGTCGCGGTGCCGGCCGACCCGGCCTTCTCGTTCCTCGGCTCGGCGGGCGCCCCCGTGTGGATCCTCCCGCAGGTCCAGGACCCCGATCTGCTCTACCTCGGCTACGCGACCGAGGAGATCGGTACGGGAGTTCTCGAGGGTGACGCCCTCGACTGGTCGCTGGTCGAGGTCGATGGGCCGGGTGCGTTCATCGCCTACTCGGTGGACGGCTTCGGCGACCCGACGGTGCTGTTCAACTCGAACGACCCCCTGCCCCAGACCCTGACGATCCCCACCGGCGCCCACACCCACGTCAACTGGGCGTTCACCGCGCCGGGCGAGTACGTCGTGACCTACCAGGCCGACGCGACGCCGGTGGGCGGCTCGCCGGTCAGCTCGGGCCCGGTCGCCTACAGCTTCCTGGTCGGCGGGTGACCCGGGTGCGACGGGCGCTGGTGCCGGCGGCCGTCGTGGCCATGGCGGGCCTGGTGGTGGCGTGCGCGCCGCCACCAGGCCCGCCCGGACCCACCACGACGACCACGACCACGACGCTCCCTGCCACCGTCCTGTCGGCGGGGCACGCCGACGTCTTCGAGGTGACCCTCGCCGGTTCGGCGCTCTCGGTGCAGATCGAGGACGAGTCGGTGTCTCCGGTGACCTCCCGGAACCCCGCGCAGACGCTCCTGCAGGTGCGACCGGCCGCGCAGACCGCGGTCCCCACGCCGGCCGGGACCTTCGCCTTCCTCGGATCCCCGGGCGCGCCCGTGTGGATCCTCCCGCAGGTCCAGAACCCCACCCTCCTGTGGCCCGGCACCTCGACCGAGCGGATCCCGGCCGGCGCCCTGCAGGGCAACACCGTGTCGTGGCGGATCCAGTCCGTGACCGGGCCCGGGGGCTTCCACGTCTACACGACCAACGGCTTCGGCGTCCCGAGCGTCCTGTTCACGACCAACACGCCGTTCCCGCAGTCGACGACCCTCACGGTCCCGTCGCACGCCCACCACAACTGGGCGTTCGGAGCGGCCGGCACCTACACGGTGGTCATGCGGGCCGACGCCACCCTGGCCAACGGGACCCCCGTCAGCTCGGGCCCCGTCACCTACACCTTCCGGGTCGGTCCGCTCTGAGGCCGGCGCTGCGACTCCGGCGGCCCGGGCTGGTGCTCGTCGTCGCCGTCGTCCTGACCGGCTGTTCCGCCCCGCCGCGGGCGGAACAGCCGGTCGGTGTCGCGTCGTCGACCGCCGGCGGACCGCCCGGGGTCGCGACCTCCGCAGCGGACGCCTCCGTGGGTCCGGGTTCGTCCGCACCCGCCTCCGTGTCCGATCCGGCGTCGCCGTCCACCACCGCGCCGCCGTCCACCACCGCGCCGCCGCCCTCGACCACGGTCGTTCCGACCACTGCCACGACGGTCGTCCCGACCACTGCCACGACGGTCGTCCCGACCACTGCCACGACGGTCGTCCCGACCACCACGGTGGCTCCGGTACCGGACCCGGAACGGCCGCCGGCGCCCGACGCTACCGACCTGCCGTCCGTGGCGGTGCCCCCGGACCCCGGGGCCGCGCCCTCCCTCCGGTCGACCACGCTCGCCGCGGCCCGGACCGCGCCGGTGGTGGTCGGACGAGGTCACGTCGACCTGGTCGAGGTGACCGTCTCGGGGGGCCGCCTGGTCCTGTCCGCCAAGGACCACACCACACCCGGCGGGCCGACCTTCCGGGCCCCGACCGACCTGCAGGTCCGTGTCGGCGACCGGGCCCGCACGACCGTGCCGCCCGGGCCCGGGTTCGCCTTCCTCGGCCGGGCCGGGACGACGATCCACCTCCTCCCGCAGACGGAGGACCCCGCGCTGGTGTGGCCGGGGTGGAGCACCGAACGGATGGCGCCGGGGCAGGTGGTGGGTGACGTGGTCACCTTGCGGCTGCGTTCGGTCGTCGGGCCCGGTGCGGTGGCCCTGTTCACCACCGACCAGTTCGGGTCGCCGTCGTTGATCTTCGACAGCGACGACGCCGCACCGGACGAGACCGTCGTCCGCATCAACACCCACGCCCACGCCAACTGGGCCTTCGGCGGGCCCGGCGCGTACCGCCTCGACGTCGAGGTCGCGGCCGACGTCGTCGGCGTCGGGCCGACGGCGACCACCGCGACGTACGTCGTGCTCGTCGGCGACGCCACCGGACCCCTGGTCGGCGCCGACATTCCGCCACCCCGCCAAGGGGTGACGCCGAGCGCCCCGCCGGCGCGCAACCCGTCGGCCGGTCCCTCACCGGGAGCGGTCCGCGCCGTTCCGCCCGCGTCCGGGGCGGCGGGTCCCGCGGCCGCGGGCGGCACCGTCGCCGGATCGGCCGCCGTCCGGGGCGGGGCC
>CAIYGQ010000035.1 GCA_903925745.1 uncultured Actinomycetes bacterium
AGTTCGCCACCGACCCCGGCGAGGCCGAGGAGTCCGTCGAAGTGGTGGAGAACGGCGAGATGCCACCCGGCTACTTCACGCGGTTCGGACTGCACCCCGAGGCGAGGCTCACCCAGGGGCAGATCGACGAGCTGGTCGCCGGGCTGCGGGCCACGCCCGGGATGTCCGAGGGGCGCTGAGCGCGACCGAACCTCAGGCGACCGCGGCAGCGAACTGATTGAGCAGGTCGCCTGGCAGCGGGTAGCGGCGCGGCCACGTGATCGCCATCAGGTCGGCGGTTCGGTGACGCCATCACGCCTCTGTTGAGCCAGACCGCAGCCGGATGCTTCGTTCAACATTCGGTGACACTGGGTCCGCACCGGTATCCAGATGGCGGCTCTGTCAACCGTTCCTCATGATCTGGTCGAGCAGGTCGACCAGATCGGATTCGCCACGCTCCAGTAGGGCCTTGCGTTCCTCGGTGAAGTCATGGTTCACCGTGCCGCGCAGTCCGAGGGCGTCGGAGAGCACCTGTTCCAGATCACCAGTGGCGCCGGGGGAGCCGACCAGCGCCCGGAGACGCAAGTCGAGGTCTTCGGGCAGGTCGGCCTGACGCACGACGACAGCGTCCACCGACGACGGCGAGTTGCGCCGCAGGAAGAACAAGTCGCCCTGCTCCACGTCGAGGTGCTCGCCGAGCAGCCGGAGCGAGCCGACACCTGGGGACTGGCCCCAACGCAGGAGCGTCGAGCCGACCGGTGTCCTGACCCGGCCAGATCCGAGCGGCTCCAGCCCCAGGTGGACGGCAAATGCTTCAGGCAGCTGTCGGCCACTTCCCCGGAGAAAGTCGTGGTCGACCTTGATGCACAGCGACCAGCACCCGTCAACCACGAAACACCCGCGCGTGTCGGTGAGCGATGTCTTGGGCACGTACGGCTGGTCCGATGGACGAAGTCGGACGACGCCCTCCTCGAGCAGGAATGCGGGATGAGTGCTCGCCAGAATCTTCACGGAGTTCGGGCTCGCACCGAACTCCCGGTGCAGGTCGTCTGCAAGCCGGTCTACTCCGACAGGCCCGGCACGGAGGACCGCCACCATCGCAGGCACAATGCCGGCGTACGGCTCCATGTCCCACTCAACCAACGCGTATCGACGGATTCCCACGAGGTGCACCTGGTCGTTGACCGAGAGCTGGTTCGTCAAGGAAGCCGGGGTCGGGGCCTCGACGAGCGCCGCCAGCTCGGCTGACTCCATCGGCTCATCTCGAAGGTGCAGGAACCGGATTGCCTTGGCCGCGAGCGAACCACGCCAGTCGACGACCATGTCGCCGACCCGCCGCAACGGCGCAGTTTCGAGCGCATCGTCCACGTAGTCGCCCCGGACATCGAGCGTGCCGAGATAGTCAGCCAGGTCATCTCGGGCAACCGCTCCGCGGTCCTGCACCTGGTCGAACGCATTCAGCACGAGCGAGTCGACCGGGGTGGCGGCGATCCTGGAGAACCAGTCCCCGTCGAACCGAAAGGGCCCGGCAAGCATCAGGATGAGCCGCTCGTAGTTGTCAACCTGGTCGACAGCGCGCCCTTGCAGCACCACGTCGGCGGGGAATACCGCCCCGTGACGCTCGGCGAACCTCTCGGCCTCGGCCTGAACTGCGTGGAACTCCGGCGTGCGAACCTTCGCAGCAATGTCGTTCTGCAACTCGACGCAGAGCTGACGGACACGCTCGCGGGTGATGCCGAGCACGACGCCCATCTGCTCGAGGGTTGCCGCCGGTCGACCCATCGCGAGGACTCGCTCGAGCAGCATGTCGTGGCGGACGTCGAGGGATAGGAACAGCTGGGTCGCTGCAACCCTCGGGTCGTAGTTCACGACCCTTGCCGGGTCAGCGAACGCCGCAATGTTGGCGTCCGAGAGCACCTTCAGCGCCCAGACGGGCACGCCAGGGTCTTCGCTGGCGACAGCTATCGCCAGTGCGTCCAGCAACGACCCCTCGATTCCGTTGGCCGATGCCCAGGACGCAAGGTCCACCAGTGCGTCGACAACGCGGTCAGACAACGCCTCCTGACGCGCCTGTTCCTTCTGAACCTGCGCAGCTTCTGCGATCTGAGGATCTGCTGCGACCAGCTTCTTGGCCACCCGGAGGATCTTGCTCAGTCGGCTCGGACCGACGCCCGGGACCAGCATCACCTCGGACGCGTCCATCGTCGCCAGCATCTCCCAGCTCAGCCGGTCGTGCGTGTGGAGGTAGCCGTGGAGAGGCCGGCCAATCTGATCAGGTGTCGGAACCGACGGGAGCAGCTCCATCCCAGGCACGAGGTCGCCGAGGAGATCTCGCTCCCGGTCCTCGATCCAAATCTCGAAGTCGACGTCGCCCTTCATCGTGCACCTCGATTACCGAAGCCGGGCCGAAAGGCCGCGTTGGACCGGGGAGAGGCAAGCCTCCACCTACCGCCGACAGGCGGCCGCTGACGAAGCTGCGCCGATGGCAGGTCCTCACGCGCATCGGCCCCGTCCGGTGCACCAGCCATGCGAAGCAGCGAAGTCCACATGGGAGCGCCACACGGCCAAAGGAATGACGACTCGGGCCTGGCGGCGGGGTCAGCGGCGGTCGAGGACGCAGGCTCCTCGCCCAGGCAGGCGACCCTGATTGCCGCAAACAGCAACTCGGAGTCACTCGGGCCCGAAACGACCTGGCAGCGTTTCGGGCAAAGCCAGCTGCTGTCGGCAGTCTCGCTGACGCCGAGGGCAACGAAGTCACCGTCGAGGTCGGCGTCGTCCGGAACCACGTCGGCGTCGAAGTTGCCCCAGACACTTCCCGGCCAGTAGCCGAGCTTCGTGGCCACCCAGTCGGCCTGCTGGGAGGACAGTCCCCTCCGGGCCCACTGGCGAACCGCATCTGCGGATACGCCCAGCCGTTCGGCGAGTTGCGCGTAGGAACCGGCCCTCGTCAGATCCATGATCCTCTGGAGCGGGAACCGGATGCCCGGCCTGGGCGCGTGTGAAAAGGCGGTGGTGATCATGTTCGTGTCCCTTCCTCTCGAGCAGGTACTGACAACGTAGGAAGCGGGTGTGACAAACGGTCCGTGCGCTGGACAGAGAACCCTCAGGAACTACCCCTCCACAGGCTTCGAACGGAGTCAAGGCCGAGCAGCAGGCAAGTGGGAGGCTGCACCCCGAAGCGAACCTCCCACAGAGTCGGATCGAGGAGTTCGTCGCCGGCCTGCGCGCCACGCCGGGGATGTCCGAGGGTCGCTGAGCGCGCGACTCAGCGGCGACAGTCCGGCCTCACGCCACCGCGGCGGCGAACTGGGTGAAGAGGTCACCGGGTAACGGGAACTGCAGGCGCCAGTTGATCGCCATGGGACGTTCGCCCTCGTGGTCGACGTAGACCGCCGGCCCCAGACACCAGAACGCCCGATCGCTCACGTCGAGTCGGGCGAAGATGAGCACCTCGCTCCCCCGCTCCTCGTGCTCCTGGTAGCGACGACCGGTCGGGCTGTCGGCCCGGGTCGCCGACTGGCTCTCCCAGTGGAACAGCTCGGGGCTGACGGCGTAGTCCCGGTACCGGGTGGTCGGTGAGAACCCGTAGGCGAGCTTGTCGAAGGTCACTGCGAACAGGTCGGCCTGCTCGTCCTCCATCCACATCACGCCGCTCTGCCAGGTGTCGACTCGGGGCCCGGTGCCGCGCCCGAACGCTGACAGGATCTCGAGCCTGGTGTAGCGAGCGTGGACGAGCAGCGGCACGTCGGGCCGGCCGGGGAGCCGCTCGTGGACGTGGTCGACGAGATCGTCGAGCACGGCGAGGAGCTCCCCGAGCTCCGCCAGTACCTGCGGGTGCTGCCACACCAGGTCCACACCGTCCTGCAGCGTGGACTCCTTCGGCAGCAACGCTCGAGGCACCTGATCGACGAGCTGGCTGACCAGCATCCGGACTCCCCTGCGGTCGCGCTCGTCGAGCTGGTCCACGCGGGGCGGCACCGGGAGCGCGACCAGGTCGGCGTAGCCGCGTAGCCGGACGTCGTCGTCGACGTGCAGGAGCCGACCGCACGCACGACGGAGGACGTCCTCGGCCGGACCGGCGGCGGCCGTCGCAGCTCCGGCAGCATCCAGCAGGTCGGACCAGCACCGGTTGCCCCGGTAGAGGTCCGCTGCGTCGAGTCCCGTGTAGTCCAGGTAGCCAGCCATGGTCGGTGCTGCTCCAGTCCCCACCAGAGCCTGGAGTTCGTCGATCTTCTGGCTCCACCGTTCGGGGATGGCCTCGCGGATGTTGCGCAGCACGATGTCCCGGGCGATCGGGTCGAGTTCCATGTGGCACCCGGCCGGCAAGTACGGGAACCCCTGCTCGACCTGCCGGGCGACGGCCTGGCGGTCAGCTCCGAGCACAGCTCCGAGTCGGCGGTCGAATCGGAACTCCTTGCGGTGCTGGCCAACGAAGTCCAGCACGGTGCAGACCGTCTTGTCGGCATCCTTGCGCAACCCTCGGCCGAGCTGCTGCAGGAACAACGTGCCGCTGTCGGTCGGCCGGAGCATGAGCAGCGCGTCGACGCTGGGTACGTCGACGCCCTCGTTGAACAGGTCCACGGAGAACACGACGCTGACTGTCCCGTCAGCGAGATCGCGCAGCGCCGCCTGCCGTTCACCAGCAGGGGTCGCACCCCACACGGCGACTGACGGCACCCCGGCGTCGGTGAAGGTCCGGGCCATGTAGCGCGCGTGCTCGACGCTGACGCAGAACCCGAGCGCTCGAACCGCCGACAGGTCGGGGACACGTTCGGCGAACTCCCGCACCACGAAGTGTGCCCACCGATCGGTTGAGGTGTAGACGTTGGTGAGCGCATCGACGTCGTAGCCGGTGCCGCGCTTCCAGGGAATCCCACCCAGGTCGGTGCCGTCGTGGATGCCGTAGTAGATGAACGGCGCCAAGTACTGCTGGTCGATCGCATCCCAGAGGCGGAGCTCTGCCGCAATCCGGTCGTCGAACCAGTGGAGGATCGGCATGCCGTCGGCCCGCTCCGGTGTAGCCGTCAGACCGAGGAGTTCGACGGGCTGGAGGTGCTGGAGCAGACGCTCGTAGGACGTGGCTGCGGCGTGGTGGAACTCGTCGACGATCACCACGTCGAACTGCCCCGGGTCGAGGTGGTCCAGGTCCACGTTGTGGAGCGTCTGGACCGACGCGAACACGTGCTCGAACCGCTCGGGCCGCTGTCCGCCGATCCACTGTTCGCCGAAGGACGGATCCCGTAGGACGTGACGGAACGTCGCCTGGCTCTGGTTCAGGATCTCGGCCCGATGGGCCACGAACAGCAGCCTCGCGCTCGACAACCGGTCCGCGAGTCGGGCGTAGTCGAGCGCCGCCATGACCGTCTTGCCGGTCCCTGTGGCAGAGACGAGCAGGTTGCGATGGTGACCTCGGACGCGTGACACCGCGAGTTGCTCCAGCAGACGCGCTTGGAACGGCAAGGGCGTCACCGCCACAGGACTCAAGTAGATCTGAGGTCCAGACGGATCGTCCCGCTGAGTGCGAGCATCGAACTCCTCCGGGTCGAAGTCGACGAAGTCGGCGCTCTCCCAGTACGAGTCGAACACCGCCCGCACCTTGTCGACCACGTCAGGGTTCCGAGCGCCGCTGACTCGGACGTTCCACTCCAGACCCGTCACCTGGGCCGAGTGCGTCAGATTGGACGAACCGATGTACGCCGTCGAGTAGCCGCCCGGCCGCTGGAAGAGCCACGCCTTGGCGTGCAGACGCGTGGTCGACAGGTCGTAGGACACCCGAACCTCCGCGCCCGCGGCCACGAGCGCATCCAGCGCCTTGCGCTCGGTCGAGTTGGTGTAGGTCGTTGTCAGCACGCGCACCCGACCGCCGCGACGGACGACGTCGGTCAGCCCGTCCAACAGCGGCCGGATTCCGGACACACGGATGAACGCCATGACCACGTCGACGTGGTGAGCCGAGTGCAGCTCGGTCTCGATCTGCTTGCCCACCCGAGGTTCGCTGGGAGCGTTGGTGAGCAGCGTCGTGTCGAGCAGCGGAATCAGGGGTGCGTCGATCGCCCGGGGCTCTCCGTCCGGGCGCGGGACCATCACGGCTCGCAGCACCTGCGCAGGTGCAGCGATTCGCTCGTCGGAGAGGTCAGTGCCGGCCAGCGACTCGAGGCGCTCCAGCAGCTCCCGGACCACCTCCACGGCAACGGCGACTCGATCCGTCTCGGACACCGACTCGAGCGCTCGCTCGATCTGTCTGCTCAGGTGCAGCGCCACCCGGTTCGGCGCCTCGGCACGGTGCAGGCCGGATCGGTCGACGAACCGCTCGTCGAGCTGGCGCAGCCGCTCGTCCAGCCCCGCAGTGACGAGTTGCTCGTACAGCCCGGGCGGCAGATCACCGCGTG
>CAIYGQ010000036.1 GCA_903925745.1 uncultured Actinomycetes bacterium
CCGCTCACGCGCCGCCCTGGCGTACCTGTCGCCAGCGCAGGACGACGGCGACCGGGGGGCCGACCGGGCCGTGGTGTTCTGCTACCAGCTCGCCGAGTCGACCTCACCGCCGCCCACCGTGCGGCTGCCCGGCCTGGACCCCGGTGCGACCTACTCGGTGACGAGCACCGACCTGACCGCCGACACCGTGCTCGTCGGTGGGTTCACCGGTTCCGAACTGCTCGACGGCGCGCTCCGCTGGGACCTGACCGACGCGATCACGGCGCGGATCATCGAGGTGGTCCGCACCAGCGACGCCGGTCGACCCGGCCCGCACCGCCTCGACTAGTTGCCGAGGGGGTCGGTCAGGGTGGGGCACTGCGCCCGGAGCGACTCGGCGAGCTGCGTCGTGGCCGCGGTGTACTCGGGCGTCTGGTAGTTCTGCAGCCCGGCCTCGAACTCCTGCTGGTTCCGGTTCTGGGCGAACTGCTGCAGGAGGCCGATCAGGGCGTTGTTCCCGGCGGTGTAGGTCTGGACCGCCTCGGCGGGGGTGCCGGCGAGGGTGGCCTGCTCCTCGATCACCGCGATCTGCTCCTTCAGCTCGGGGAGATCCGCCTCGAACTGCTCCACGCTGAACGAGGAGCCCTCGCTCGTGGCCGTCTCGGCGACCTGCGCCACGGTCTCGAGCGCCGTCTGGACCGAGGTGCAGTCGACCTCTCCGGAGGACGAACCCGAGGCTGCCGTCGTGGACGTCGTGGACTCCGCGACCGACGACGTGGTCGTGCTGGACGAGGACGACTCGTCGGACCCGCCGCATGCGGCAGCCGTGAGCCCGACGGTGGCGACGAGGGCCAGGGCGGCGATTCGGGTGGACACGGTGGTGCGGCGCATGTTGGGCTCCAACGGGGTCGGGGACTCGAGAACGTCCCGAGACTCCCGAACAGTACGGAGTGCCGCTCGTGGTCGAACCGAAGAAACAGGTGTCGGATTCGGTACGGCGGCGGGATCCCGGGCGGACCGTTCGACGGATCCTCGACCGGGCGGTCGAGCGCCTCGATCGCGACGGCGAGCGTGGCGTCGTGGTCACCGAGATCGCCCGGGAGGCCGGGGTGTCGGTCGGCGCCGTCTACCACCACTTCTCCGGCCGGTCGGGGCTGGTGGCCGCGGCCCGCGCCGAACAGTTCCGCCGGACCACCGAGGCGGACCTGGCGTCGATCCGTTCCGCCGTCGAGGATGCTGCGAGCTTCGAGGAGTTCCTCGAGTGGAACCGCCGGCTCGTCCGACTGAACCGCTCGCCGGAACGCCGCGCCGCGCGGCGGCAACGACTGGCCGCGCTCGCCGCAGCGTCGAGCGACGACGAGACCGCGAGCGAACTGCGCTGGGCGCAACGGCGGCTCACCGACGGGCTGACCGACCTGGTCGAGCGAGCCCGCGGTCGCGGGTGGTTCAGCGAGGAGCTCGACGCCCGGGCCTGGGCGGTGGCCGTGCAGGGCCTGTTCCTCGGCTCGGTGCTGGCCGACCTCGACGACGTCGACGACGACGCGTGGATCCGGGTCGTGGAGGCGCTGCAGGACGTGGGGATC
>CAIYGQ010000037.1 GCA_903925745.1 uncultured Actinomycetes bacterium
CGGCGCACTGCGTGCCGCTCGTCCTCTTCGACGAGGCGGTGCCCATCAAGCAGACGAGGGACTGGGTGCCCGAGCTACACGGGGTCACGGCGCTGAGCTTGCCCGGGGGGATCAGGACGCTCACCGAGACGCAGGCACTCGCCTTGGCTGCGGCGTGCTCGCTCCCAACCGACATCTTCACCGTGCCGAACGCTGACCTGCCGGCGCTGGCGGGGGCGCTCCGTGCGCTCGACACCGGGCCGGTTGCCCCACAGCGTGAGTACATGCGTTCAGCGGCAGCTAGGTACGAGCGAAACCGGGCCGTCGAACTTGCTGCCATGCACGTCGTCGAGCGCAGTCACGTCGACGCCGGGTTCGCCGTTCTCGATGTGTCCCGCACTCGACGAATCGGATTCGACCTCGCAGTCGGCCACCCCTCCACGGAGCAGATCTGGAAGCAGATTGAGGTGAAGGGTACCGACAAGAAGGACGACTCTGCTGTTGCGATCACCGACCACGAACTCGCTGCCGCCGAGGCGTCGGTTTCTGAGGGTGAGGACCGGTGGTGGTTGATCTCGGTGACCCAAGCTCGTCATCCCACCTACCAGCGTCTCCACGAGCACTCGGATCGTGAGATCGCAGCGGAATGGGTCGATCGAGTGGTCAATCCTGGAGCGGCGCTCAGCAACCCGCTTCGCCGATTGACCAAGCTGCCATCCACCGCGTGGCAGCCGCAGTCTCCGTGATGACGGGCGCGGTTGATGACGTAACTCGTTGAGCTGCCGCACTCACGATTGAAATGCCGACGATGCGGCGCGGGAAGGCCGCAACTCGGCAACGCCGAATGGGCACCGACGCTGGAGCAAGGTGCTGAAGGCTTGCGCTGCCGCCTCGCCTGCCTCGAGGGCCCGCTCAACCCACGGAGTGCCGGCACCCTTGTTCCTGAGGAGCGCAGGGTAGAAGGCCGACGCGTACGTCGTTGCGTCGAACCACGTGTTGCCACCCCTGCATCCGACGTAGGCGGTCTCGCTTGTGATCAGGTCCCGAACGTGCCGGCGGAACACCGTCGAGAACGACTCGCACGCGTCGATGTAGAGGCACGGTGCCCCGACCGGTGCCCCGATGCTCTGGAGGCCAGCGGCCAGTTCGGCGACGGTCCACGAAACCTCACCGTTCAGGTCGGAGTGGATCACCGCATCGCCACGTGAGGTTGGCCGGGCTGGTTCGTCGTATCCGTGCGCAACGATGTGGATCACGTCAGCCGGCGCGTGGAGGGCCTCCAGCAAGCGACTGGTCTGATCGGTGTTGATCAGCTCCGTCACGATGAGCGGAGCCGCAGAGTGGCCCGACCCGAGTGCTGCGAGCAGTGACTGGAGAAAGGTCGACGTCTGGCCGAATCGACTCGTCATGCCGATGTCGACGATTCGGACGACACGAGGTCGCATGAGAGAGGTCCCTCCATGGTGGTCGCAAGTGCTCGAAGGGTGAGGCTAGGCGGATTGATGTGTGAGGCGCACTCAGTCGACGCCGTGTCGGCCAGCACGGGAGAGATCAGCCCGTGGTGGTGCTCGGCGATGGAGTAATTTCCGGTTGTGGGGGAGAAGCTGATTGAGGTCGAGGCGTGGACTGCCCAGTTCGCTGACGCCCAGCGCGATTGGGTTCGAGTGGTTCGGGCAGAGCACGCCTTCGAGCAGCAGGTCGTCGACCGTTGGAGAAGCAAGTTCGACGAGTGGCGAACTGACGCCGCGGCACTGCGAGCGGCCGGACAGTGGTACTCGGGACCGACGGACTTCATGGGCGTGCTCTGGCTGGGCCAGGACGAGGTGCGCAACTGTCGTGTCCTGGCGTGGCTCATGGACCCGGCCGGTGCTCACGGGTTGGGTGATGCGGTGCTTCGTGGCGTGAGCGCAGCGGCCCCGCTGGACGTGGTGGCCGATTCCGCCGACGGGCGGGTGACGGTCTCGACCGAGCAGGTGATGGGCGGAACACGAGCGGACATCGTGGTCCGGTCCGGTTCCGGAACATTGGTGATCGAGGCCAAGGTCAACGCCGGGGAGTCGGAAGGTCAGACAGGGGGGTATCAGGAGCGATGGGGCGAGAGCGCCACGTTCCTGTTTCTCACTCGTGACGGATCGCCACCCTCGGCAGATGATCGGGCCCGGTGGCGCACGTTGCGCTGGATCGACGTCGCAGCGATGATCGATGGGGCGCTGGAGGTCGGGAACCCCAACGCACCGGGTCGTGGCGTCGCCGAGGGCTTTCGTGATGCGGTCCGCAATCACCTGCGACCACCATCAGGCGCTGTGCAGCCGCAGCAATCGGATCCAGACGAGCGAGGAGGGGAGTTCGGGGATGAGTGAGTCAGACGGGGTGCAGATCGACGCGAAGACGCGCTTTTACCTAGAGCGTCGCCAGCAGATTGAGGAGTGGGCCGCGCTCGGCCCGGCCGCCGAGGAGGTCCGGGACATGGTCTACGACCGACTGGTTGAGGAGTTGCAGTTCACTGGCGAGCAGAAGGGTCTCAGACTGAACGACTGCCGAACCGGGCGGTCGGGCCAGTACCGCACGCTCTCGTTCATCCGGCCTGAGCGGATGGGTGAGCTGGAACGGGACGGGACCCCCGCTGCATCGGTGACCGTCGCCTGGACGAAGTGGTCCTTCCCTGAAAACGGGGATGCAGTGTCGGTTGGCCTTCGTGTCGCCCGCGTCGCCGACGACTGGAAGGCGACGCACGCCCGAATTCTTGAGCTGACCCAGGATCTGCCCGGGGACCGGCGATACCAGACCAGTGAGTGGTGGCCGCTGTGGGAGGACGTCTCGGTTCCGGATACAACGGCGTGGTGGGACGACCCGCAGCTGTTCATTGGGCCGGTCCGCGAGACCGTCGAACGCCACCTCGACACATTCATGGAGATCGTGGACGAGGTGCTCGCAGCGAGAGGAACCCAGCAGTGACCGAACGTGACCCGGAACTCGTGCCGTTGTTCGAGCGGTGGCTGGCGGAGTCCGGCTACCCGAACGACGACGACCGCAAGCACCTGGCCGACCGGGAGCGCTTCGCCGCTGCGCTGGAGCGTGACGCCCTTCCTGACCTGGACCTCTACATCTTCCGGAGGATCTACAACGGTTCGCGCTACGGCGCCCCAGGACCGCAGGCCATCCTCAACCGGACGCTCCGCGACGGGGATGAGTCCACGTTCGAGCGGCTGCGGGAGATGCTCGACAACCTGCTGTGGAGCGACGGCGACTGGGCCGCCCGGATCGACCAGAGCCTGGACCTGGACCAGTTGGGCCTCAAGGGACTGGGTGAGTCCGTGATCATGAAGTTGCTCGCCGTCGCCCACCCCGAGCGCTTCATCCCGCTGTTCCCCATGACGGGCGACAACGGCAAGGCCGCCATCCTCCGGGCGTTCGGCGAACCGCTGCCGCCTGCGGACTGGAGTCGCGGCCGGCGGCAGGTCGCTGCCAACGACCGCATCCGGAACCGACTGGAACCGTTCCTCCCGGGTGACCCGTGGGGGCAGATGCAGTTCGCCTACTTCGTTCGAGACCAGGACCTGGACCTGACCGCGGTCAACCTGTCCGCCCGGCTCGCACAGGTGGCCGAGGACTGCTACCTGCCCGACCGGTCGTTCCTGGACGAACTGGTGGCACTGCTGGAGGACAAGCGGCAGATCGTCCTCTACGGTCCCCCGGGCACCGGCAAGACCTGGATCGCCCGCAAGCTGGCCGAGGCACTCGCTCCCTCGGAGACGCACCGACGGTTCGTCCAGTTCCACCCGGCGACGTCCTACGAGGACTTCTTCGAGGGCTACCGGCCGTCCACCGACGCGTCCGACAACCTCTCCTACAAGCTCACGCCGGGACCGTTCGCCCAGCTGGCCGACCACGCGCTCGGCGACCCGGCGACACACGTGCTGGTGATCGACGAACTCAACCGGGCGAACATCCCCAAGGTGTTCGGCGAGCTCCTGTTCCTGCTCGAGTACCGCGACCAGGAGGTGGCGTCCATCTACCGGCCCGAGGGCTTCCAGCTCCCGGAGAAGCTGTGGGTGATCGCCACCATGAACACCGCCGACCGGTCGATCGCGTCGATCGACGCGGCCCTGCGACGACGTTTCCACTTCGTCCCGGTCTTCCCGGGTGACGGACCCATGACCGGCGTGCTGGAGCGGTACCTGGTGCGCAACGGTGGTGAGCTCGAGTGGGCGGCACTGGTCGCCATGGTGAACGACGAGTTCCGCCGGCTGCTCGGCTCGGGCGACCTGCTGATCGGGCCCAGCCACTTCATGCGCCCGGGACTGGACGAGGTCGCTATGTCCCGGATCTGGCGCTACAACATCGAGCCGCTCGTGGACGACCTGTTCTACGGGGACCCTGCGTCCATCGCCCGGTTCCACTGGTCGGCGGTCCTCAGCCGCCACCGCCGTGGACCCGGGGCGGCAGACGGGGTGCTGGACGACGCGCCCGGCGTTGCGTCTCCCGAATCGGGCGAGTCGTACGGGACCGACGATCCGGGATGGTCGGGGTAGTGCAGACCATCCGACTGGTCGAGTACGAGCGGCGGGAGGTCGAACTCCCCGCAGAGGTCGCAGCGGACCTGGCCCGCGCCGCTGGAACCCGGCTCGTGGTAGCAGTTGGACCGAGGCCTGGGACGAACGTCGTGACGGCGACGTCGCACGTCGGATCGATCGTCACCGACGATGTGACCGTGGTGGTCAGCCCCAAGGTGTCCCCGGAACTGCTCTTCCACATGCTCGGCGTCTCGCCGCCCCCGTTCACCGGGGCGTCGGTCCGGGGCGGTGCCGCCGCCGGCCTGTTGGAGGTCATGGCCGCAGTGTTCGCCTCGGTGGTCGACGCCGCGACCGTCCGCGGGGTCCTCCACGGGTACCGGCACACCGAGGATCGACTTCTCTCGCCACGCGGTCGCATCGACATCACCGAGCAGATCCGTCGGCCCGCCATTCTGGTGCCCATTGCGTGCCGGTACGACGAGTACACCACCGACATCCTGGTCAACCGGACACTGGTCGCTGCGCTCGACCGGCTGCGGCGTGTGCCCGGCCTGTCCCCGCAGCTGCGGGCCCGACTCAACCGGGTGGCCGCCCGGTTCGAGGACGTCGCCCACGTGCCGGTCGACCTCCGTGAGGTCGACCGGTGGAAACCCAGCCGCCTGGACCGGCACTACAGCGGCGCCATGCGGCTGGCTGCGGTGGTGCTGCGCAACCTGACCATCTCCCAGCGCGCGGGGAGCGTGCGGAGCCCGTCGTTCACGATCGACATGAACACGCTGTTCCAGGTCTTCGTGGCCGACCGGTTGCGCACGTGCCTGCTCGGCCGTCTGGAGGTGGCGGAGGAACCACCTGTGCCGCTCGCCGAGTCGGGTCGCCCCGTGATGAACCCGGACCTGATGTTCCGTCGGAACGGCCAGGACGTGTACGTGGGGGACGTGAAGTACAAGCTGTCTACCGGACTCGCCCGGACCACGGACTACTACCAGTTGCTCGCCTATGCGGTTGCCACGGGCCTGGGCGAGGGCGTGCTGGTGTACGCGCAGGACCCGGGCGACGAGCAGGATCCGCTCCACGGGCAACTGGTCAACACTGCAGTCGTCCGCAACAGCGGACATCTGTTGCACGTGTACCGACTCCCGCTCACGGGGGGCATCGCCGGCGTGGAGGATGCACTGGCGAGGCTGGCTGACTGGATCGTCGACCGAGCCGTCGGAGTCGCACCAGAGGCCGCAGCATGAGGCCCGAGAGACCCAACCCGGCAGGGGTTCGATTCGTGATGGAGCCGACTGCCGGTCCGCCGTTCGAGCTGTGGTTGGTCTGCCGGGCCGCGGGCGACGATCCGGTCCCGGTGCAGCTCGCCATCGACTCCAGTGACGGCCGAGATGATGCGGCCCCAGGTGAGCAGATCGACCAGGTGGTTGCCGTCCTGCAGCGTCTGGCTGGAGCTCACGGACTCGAGGTGCTGGAGGATCCACGGCCCCAGCTGGAGGCTCACGGTCACCAGCGTTCGGCAGATCCGGTGGTGCAGCGGGCGGTCGCTGCGGCCCACGCCGACGGCTGGGGCACCTACCGCCAGTTGGCCGACCAGTTCGGACTGGCGAGCGCCGACGAGACGCGAGACGCGATCAGGGCCGGCGCAGTCCTGTTGGCAGAGGACCCCCCAGACCAGCCCGCCCGCGCGCCGACCGGCAGAGCATCCGGCCCACCGGGGCCGAACGAACCCGACGAGGTGCAACGCCGCAAGTTCGACGAGTTTCAGGTGCACCCTGTCCGCGACGCAGCGCTGGAACTGCTCCGACGGTACGTCGCGCTGGCGGGACTGGAGCTCTCTGAGCTCAACGTCACCTGGGGTGTGACGGTGTGCGTGGAGAACCAGGCGGTACTCCGGGTGAACGTGGGCCCCCGAGTCGCATTCGACATCGTGTCCAACGGGAACGTGACGAAGATCTACGCGGTCGGGGATCCCCCTGATATCTCTCGGCAGCCGGACGCCCGGATCGCTCGAGCGTTCCCTGTCGTTCCAGGTTCGTTCAGCCTGCAGTTCCCGTCGCAGGACCCATCGGCCATGGACCTGCCCGGACTCCGGTCCGGTGTGCGGGACTACGTCGAGTCGCAGCGGCGTGGCATCCGCTCGCGGTTCCACAACCCGCTGATGACACCGGTGGTCGAAGCGCTCCTGCGTTGACGCTCGTCGGATTGAGCCCCTCGCCCCTGACGGTATCCCTCGGACCGCCTGCAGGTCTGCTCCGGGTCACCCTGTACCCTTCGCAGCCGTGAGGGGGCAGATCCAGTGATTCCATCGTTGGTCTCGGGCGAGATCCGCACCGCCCTGGTCGACTACCTGGCCACCACCTTCGGACTCTCCGACGACGACGTCCGTGACGCGCTCGCCGAGTTCCTGACCGACCCATCCGAGGGCATCTTCCGCGGCCCCTACCTCCGGGTCAGGACACCGTTCCGTGCCGTGCCGGACAGCTGGGAGTCGCCGCTGGGCTGGCTGCCGGGGTGGTTCACGCCGTTCGTCCACCAGGCAACTGCCTTCGAGCGTCTCTCCACGCTGGGCAGTCGGGCGCCGCAGCCGACGCTGGTGACGACGGGCACCGGATCCGGCAAGACCGAGTGCTTCCTCATGCCGGTGCTCGACCACTGTGCCCGCGCCCGGGATGCCGGCACGCGCGGCATCAAGGCGATCGTGCTCTACCCCATGAACGCACTCGCCTCGGACCAGGCGGGGCGACTGGCGTCGCTGATCCATCAGGAGTCCCGGTTGTCGGGGATCCGGGCGGGGTTGTACGTCGGCGAGAACGGCTCGCACCGGAGCATGGGCGCTGACCACCTGGTCGACGACCGTCACGCGCTCCGGGACGACCCGCCTGACATCCTGCTCACCAACTACAAGATGCTCGACTTCCTGTTGCTGCGCCGGGAGGACGAGCGGCTCTGGGCCACCACGGGCCCCGAAACGCTCCGGTACGTGGTGCTGGACGAGTTCCACACCTACGACGGCGCGCAGGGGACCGACGTCGCCATGCTGCTGCGCCGGCTGGGTGCCACGCTCGGCACCGCTCGACCGGGTGCGCCGCTCGGCGATGCCGCGCCCGTTGCCACGTCGGCAACCCTCGGTTCGGACCCTCGGGCGCTCGAGGACCTGCGGGACTTTGCGGCCAAGGTGTTCGGCTGTCGATTCGGACCGGACTCGGTGATCGGCGAGACACGTCAAGGAGTCGAGGAGTCCTGCCGGCCGGTCGATGGAACGCTCCCGGTGCCGTCGCCGACCGAGGTGGCGGCGATCGACGCCGACGACAACGAGGCGCTGGCCGCTGCGTTCTGCCAGCGCACCACCGGCGGGCAGCCACCGGGTGACCCGGTCGAACTGGGTGAGGTCCTCCTCGCCCACCCGGTCATGCGGGCGGTGCTGGATGCGCTCGGTGGCCGCCCCCGGCCGCTGTCCGAGGCGGCCGCGCAGGTCGCCGCCGCCGTGCCCGGATGGGCCGACCTGGCCGACGACCACGCCTCAGAGGTGGAGGCGGCACTGGTGCGGTTCCTCGCGCTGGTGTCGGTGGCGAGACGGGTGGTGGGGGAGCAGGACCGACCGCTCTTCACCGTGGAGGCCCAGCTGTGGATCCGGGAGGTGTCCCGACTGCTGCGGTCCGTCGGGCCGGACGTGTCCTTCCGTTGGCTCGACTCGCCGCCCGGGGTGGCGCTCGAGGATCCGTCGGATGCCGGTCCGGGAGGGGCTCCGGAACTCGTCGGGACGGACCCAGCACCGGCAGGCATCGACGACACCGACCGCCCGGAACCGGGCGGGCCGGACCAGCGGGCCAGGACGGGGGGCATCGCACTCGACCTGCCGGCGGTCAGCTGCCGACGCTGCGGACACAGCGGCTGGATGGCGGTCGCCAGTGAGATCGACGAGACGCTCACCACCAAGCCTGCCGTCATCTACGACGCCGCAATTCGCCGCTCGCCCGCCGCCCGCATGTTGCTGCGCGCCCAGCAGGACGATCCGGACGTCCGGTGGCTCGACCCGGTGGGGTCGCAACTGCACGACACCGCAGTCGACGGGGCCGTCCCGGTCCACGTCACCGCCGACGAGTCCGACGCCGTGCGTCAGCGCTGCCCGGCCTGCGGTGAGACCAACGCCGTGCTCTTCATCGGCATGGCCGTTGCGTCACTCGCATCGGTGTCGATCACGACGCTGTTCGGATCCGGGCACGTCGAGCAGGAGGAGCGCAAGCTCCTGGCGTTCACCGACTCGGTGCAGGACGCATCGCACCGGGCATCGTTCTTCACCGGCCGGGCCCACCGCTTCAACAACCGGTCGCTCATGGCCGGCGCACTGCGGGAAGCCGGGGCCGACGGGCTGAGCCTGGCCGACCTGGGTGACGATCTGTTCAACCGGGCGACCGACGATGCCCGGCAACGCTTCGAGTTGGTGCCACCCGACCTCTTGCGCGACCCGCTGGTGCGCAGCGTGTGGTCAGAGGAGCCCGAACGCGACGCACTGGAGGTGCTCCGCTCCAGGGTCGGTTTCGAGGTCGATCTGGAGTTCGGCCTGCGTTCACGAGTCGGGCGGACGCTCGAGCAGTCCGTGGCCGGCGTCGCCTTCGTCGAGCTGGGCGACGCCTCGGCCGACACCGTCGTCGAGGCAGTCGCCGACGTCCTGGGCGAACTCCCCGCCGGCGTCGCAGCGGGAGCGGACGGTTACCTGCTCGGCGTGCTCGACCGGCTCCGCACCAGCGGCGGGATCCACCACCCACTCCTGGAGAAGTACGTGGCCGAGGGCGGCGCCCAGTGGTGGGTGTGGGGTGGGCGGCCCACCGGGCTGCCGCCCTTCACGCCTGACCAAGGTCGGCCGACCTTCGCCACGACCGCCCCCAAGAGCGACTTCGACACGCTCGCCGCAGGTCGGTCCCTGACGTGGTGGAGCGACTGGGCCGTCCGCGCGCTCGGCGTGCCCGTGGAGGCCGCCGCCGACATCAACCAGCGCGTGCTCGGCACGCTGGCCCAGACGGCCGACGCGGTGATCGGCGTGCAGGCCGCTGGCGGGAACACCGTCTTCGGACTCGACCGCCGATTCGTCCGGGCCGTCGACATCCCCGACGACGGGGATGCGCCGGCCGCCGCCGTCGTCCGCTGCCAGCACTGCGGGACCGCCGCCACGGTCGCGCCCGACGAGCTGGAACGGTGGACGGGTGTGGCCTGTCGTCGTTTCCGCTGCCCCGGTCACTACCGGGCCGAGCAGCCTGCCGACAGCGGCTACTACCGCCGCCTCTACCGGCAGGGGACGTCTCGACGCGTCGTCGCCGGGGAGCACACCGGGCTGCTCGGCCGACGTGAGCGAGAGGCGCTGGAAGAGGCGTTCAAGGCGGGCACCGACCCGGACGCTCCGAACGTGCTCACCGCCACTCCGACCCTGGAGATGGGGATCGACATCGGCGACCTGTCGGCGGTCATGTTGACCTCGGTGCCACGCAATCCGGCGAGCTACATCCAGCGGGTGGGCCGCGCCGGGCGCGCCACCGGCAACTCGCTCGTCACCACGTTCGTGCGCAGCGACACCCACGGTCTCTACTACCTGTCGGAACCCGAGGCGATGCTCGCTGGCGATGTCCGGCCCCCCAACTGCTTCCTGGAGGCGAGCGAGACCTTGCAACGCCAGTACGTGGCGTACCTGATGGACCGGGTCGCCGACGGCACCATCGCCGCAGACCCGCTGCCCATCAAGATCGGCCAGTTGATGAACTCGGCGTTCGAATCGGGCGGCCTCTTCCTGGCGATCAGGCAGGCCTCGATCGGCGATCCGGCCCACGTCGAGGCGTTCCTGGCGCTCTTCGGCGACGAACTCGGAGAGGATGCCCAGCGACGCCTCCGGGAGTTCGCCGGCGGCGGGATCGAACCGCACCTGAAGGGCGTCACCGACTCGTGGTTCGAGGAGTACCGGGAACTCGGTCTGCGCCGTGATCGCCTGACTTCGGCGATCGAGCGACTCGAGCAGTTGGAGCACCGCAACCAGGAGGACGAGGACGAGCTCCGGTCGCTCCGGGGGCAGCGCACGGCGGTCATCCAGTTGTTGAAGGCCCACCGTGACGAGTACCCGTTGAGTGGTCTGGAACGGGTCGGTCTGCTGCCGAACTACTCGCTCGCCGGTGACTCCACGACCCTGCAGGCCACCATGTGGACCCGGCCGAGGGACGCCGATGGTGACTTCCACTCGGAGACGAGCGAGTACGACCGGCCCGCCACCCAGGCCCTCGTCGAGTTCGCGCCGGGGAACACCTTCTACGCCGGAGGCCACCGTCACCGGATCGATGCGCTCGAGATCGGCGCAGCCAAGGACCCCCTCTACGAGGCGTGGAGGATCTGCCCCGAGTGCGCCTACGCAGAGATCGAGACGCAGGGTGAGCCGCTCCCCGGCTGCCCACGCTGTGGGTCGGGGCGGATCGCCGACCTCGGATCCAGCCACACCGTCCTGCGGCTACGGACTGCGCTCGCCTCGGGGTCCGAGGAGTCGGCCCGCGTCTACGACGAGTCCGACAACCGGACCAGGCGCCAGTACACCGTCGCCACGCTGGTGGATCCGGACCCGACCGAGGTCCGGGGCGCGTGGCTGTTGGAGGACCGCACCTTCGGCGCCGAGTTCGTCGGTCGCGTCCGTCTCCGCACCTTCAACCTGGGGCTGGCCGACGCGCCCGGCCAGCCCACCGATCTGGCGGGACGCGAGTTCCGAGTTGGCCGGTTCACGACGTGCCGGCACTGCGGTGCGGTCCGCGAGGCTCGTGACGACCAGCGTGGCCAACGTCCCGACCGCCTCCACCAGGGCTGGTGCAAGGTGCGGTCCGGTTCGGTTCCGGCCCAGTGGGACCCCCTCATCCTCGCCCACGAACTGGTGACCGAGGCGATCCGACTGTTGGTCCCGGTCTCCATGTACGAAGTCGACGAGCGGCTCGCCAGCTTCAAGGGTGCGCTGCTGCTGGGGATCCGCGAGTCGCTCGGCGGCAACCCCGACCACCTGACCGTCACCGTGGCGGATGCACCCAATCGGGGCGGGCAGGGGCGTCGGCGGTTCCTGGTGCTCTACGACCAGGTGCCGGGCGGCACCGGGTACCTGGCGCCCCTCGCCGACCCGGAGTCGATCCGCTCGATCCTGGCCACGGGCCGGGACGTGATCGCCCGGTGCCAGTGCCGGAACGAGGGACGACCGGCGTGTCACCGCTGCCTGCTCGGAGTGGTCGGCCAGCGAGAGTACGAGTTGGTGCGACGGGACCTGGCACTCGACCTGCTCGACTCCATGCTCGAGGAGCCCTTCGAGCCGGCTGTGGTCGCCACCATCGGCGACGCCAACATCTCCGGAGTCGAGGAGTCCGAACTGGAACGGCGGTTCAAGGTGGCGCTCCGGGAGTGGTGCGAGACCCTGCCGGACCACGACGTCACCCTGACCAAGGTCCCGGGGCGGGGCCGCCACGAGGCCTTCGAGCTGACGGTGCGATTCGAAGGCGACGTGTTCCGCTACCGCATCGCCGAGCAGGAGGGACTGTCCAACCTGGGGAGCACCCTGCCCGACTTCGTGATCCAACGCATGGACGCACCCGGGCCCAAGGTGGCGGTCTACCTGGACGGCTTCCAGTTCCACGCCTCGTCCACCCACAACAACGTGGCTGCCGATGCCCGCAAGCGGGGCGAGGTACGAGCCGGTGGCGACCTGGTGTGGAACCTCACCTGGCAGGACGTCGAGCAGTTCCACCGGGCCGTGATCGCCGACCCACCGTCGCGCCCGCCCGACCGATCGTTGCTGGCCCACGGCGCGCTCCTCACCGCCAAGCAGGTCCAGCAGGCACGCGGTGGCGCCTTCAGCCTGGACGCGCTCCAGCAGAACCCGGTCGCGCTGCTGCTCGACTACCTGGTTCGTCCCGATCGTGACGAGTGGCGGCGTTGCGTGCTCTCCGCAGCGGCCGGACTCGCAGCGACGGCCGGGATCCAGGCGGTGGACGCGAATGGACTGGCCGCAGTGCTGGATGCTGCGCAGGCCGGCCGTTGGGTCGACCCGCCGACCCCCGTCGATGAGGTGGTCGCACAGGTTGCCCGGTCGGTCACGCCCGGGGAACTTCCGTTGGTGCTGCTGCTGGACGCATCGGACCTGAACGCCGAGGCGTGGACGGTGCTCGCCGTCCTGGACGATTCGCCCGAGGTGCTGGACACCGAGGCGCACCGCGCCCGGTGGGCCGACTGGTTGCCCTGGTCCAACCTGCTGCAGTTCCTCGGGGGCCCTGCGGACCGGACCGCCGGGGTGATCGCCGCCTCCTCAGCAGCCGACGACCTGTCCTGGGACGATCTGTGGATCCGTCACCGGACCCGCGCCGGTGCCGTCTTGGCCACCACAGCAGAGCCTGCCGTTCGCGAGCTCACGCCCACCGAACTGGACGAACTCGACCTGATCGTCGGCGACGACATCCGGGATCTGGTGGCCGGTGCACTCCGATCAGGCGCACCCATGCCGGTGATCGGCGAGGAACACGACGGGGTCCCGATCGAGGCGTCGTGGCCGGACCATCGAGTGGCCGTGGTCGTTCCCGGCACGCCAGGGCCCGAGGGCTGGGACGCCCGCCCGGCGGAGGACTGGACGATCGTCGAACTGCTCGTCGCACTGGAGGTTCAGGAGTGACCACACTCGCCGTGTCCCGGGACCTGATGGTCCGCTTCCCCCGGCTCGACCATGCGGTCCGGACCCGGATCGCCGACCTCACCTCCAAGATCCAGGAGCTGACCCAGCAGGACCTCCGCAACGCCAGGGGCATCCACCTGGAGCAGTACCAGAACCAACGTGATCCGCGTGCCCGCACCGTTCGCCTGGGCGACAACCACCGGGGCATCGTGATGGTGACCGAACGGGCCGACCGGCTGGTCCTGATCGACGTGTTGACCCACGACGAGGCGGACCGCTGGATGGTCAACAACGAGTTCAGGGTGAACGCGGCCACGGGTGCATTCGAGATCGTCGACGCAGGGGCTCTCGCCGAGCTGGTGGACGATGTGCCGACTGCGACGGCGGGAGCAGGGGCGCCAGCTGCACCGTTGCTCTACGCCCACCGCTCAGACCGGGAGTTCATCCAACTCGGTGTGGACGAGATCATGCTCCCCCTGCTCCGTACGCTCACCGACGAGGACGCCCTGCAGGGCCTGCTCCTCGTCCTGCCACCCGGCCAGGTCGACGCGCTCGTGATGCTGCTCGGTCACGAGCCGGTGGAGACCCTCTACGCCGAGCTCGTCGGTCGTGAGGCCGCCGCCCAGGTCGACGTCGACGACGTGGACGCTGCGGTGGACTCGCCGGCGTCACAGGGCCAGTTCCACGTGGTCGACGACCAGCGCGAACTGTCGGAGATGCTCGCCAAGCCGCTGGCCCTGTGGCGGACGTTCCTGCACCCGACGCAACGGAAGCTCGCCTACAAGGACGTCTACAACGGTCCGGTCCGTGTCACGGGCGGAGCCGGAACCGGCAAGACCGTCGTGGCCATGCACCGGGCCAAGGCGCTGGTCGACCGGCTGCAACCGGGGAGCGACCGGCCCGTGTTGGTCACCACCTTCACCCGCAACCTGGCCCAGGCGATCGAGCGGGACCTGCGGACGCTCGGTGGGGCCGACCTGACCGACCGGGTCGACGTGCTCAACATCGATCGGTTCGCGCGTCAGGTGGTCCACGACGCCGAGGGTGCGCCGCCGGGCGTGGCGCAGGGGGAGGGGTTGGACGCCATCTGGGTGACCGCCGCCGACGAGGCCGGAGTCGAGTTCGCCTCGCAGTTCCTGATGCAGGAGTGGGAGCAGATCATCCTCGCCCAGGGGATCGAGACACGCGACGAGTACCTGCAGGCATCTCGGGCCGGTCGAGGCGTCCGGCTGGACCGGCGCGCCCGGGCCGCGGTCTGGAAGGTCGTCGAGCGGGCGACTGGCGAACTGGCCCGCCGTCGCCAGCGGACCTACCTGCAGATTGCCGACGACGCGGCGGGCTACCTGAGCAACGAGAGCACCCCGCGCTACCAGCACGTGATCGTCGACGAGACGCAGGACCTGCACGAGACGCAGCTCCGATTGATCCGTGCCGCGGTGCCGTCGGGTCCGAACGACCTGTTCCTGGTCGGCGACTCGCACCAGCGCATCTACAACCGTCGCTCAGCGCTGTCGAAGGTCGGCATCGACGTGCGGGGCCGGTCCAGCCGGCTCCGGATCAACTACCGGACCACCGACGAGATCCTGCGGTGGTCGCTGGTGGTCCTCGGCGAGTTGGAGTTCGACGATCTGGACGGCGGCGTCGAGCGGCAGGGCACAGCGGAGTACCACAGCTTCCTGCGGGGTGACACACCCGAGGTGGTCGGTTCCGAGACCGTGGGCGACATGGCCCGGGCGGCCGCCACCCGGGTGCAGGGCTGGATCCAGGATGGTGTCGATCCGAGTGAGATCGGGCTGTCCGCCCCGGCCCAGGCAGCACTCGACACCCTGGAGGAGGCGCTCACCGAGGCGGGCATCACCTCACACCGGCTGGGTCAGGACCTCAAGCCGGGCGATGGGGTGGCGCTCGGAACCATGCACCGTATGAAGGGGCTCGAGTTCCGATGCGTCGCTGTGCTCGGGGCGTCGGACGGGGTGATCCCGAGCGACCACCTGTTGGCGAGGGTCGCCGGTGACGAGGAGGAGACGGCCCGCGAACTCCAGCGCCAGCGTTGCACCCTGTACGTGGCCTGCACGCGCGCCCGTGAGCAGCTGTGGGTCGGGTACGCCGGTCGGCCGAGTCGGTTCCTGCCGAGTGTCGGGTCGGACGCTTGACGGAGCGGCCCGAATCGGGTCACGGCACGTAGAGTTACCGGCCTCGGCTGACCCGGATCACCCCGGGGTACGTGGAGTCCTCGTGATCGTCCTTGGACCACTGGTTCAGGAGTCTGGACACGGTCGGCTTGGGGATCCCCGTCACCTCGGCGAGGAACGGGGCGTCGACCGGCTCGGCCTGACGGACCAGGGCGTCGTACAGCTGGGGTCGATGATCGACCCGGGACGCGCTGGTCCGAGGTGGCGCCAGCAGGGACTCAGCGGCGTGGACGATCGCCGTGAGGTCGTCGGTGATGCCTCGAGCCTCATCCACGCTGAGCGGGCTCCGTCCGCGCCCGGCACGGTCGCCGGTGTGGGCGATGACGTTGCGGCGGTTGGCCACCTCGGTCATGCGCTTCTCACACCGACCCTTGGGCCACTCGAGCGCAGCGTCGATTCGAGCGAAGACACCCTTGTGGCCGGCGACCGACAGCGCCTCACCCAGTGCACCCGGATCCACGCTGGCGCGTTCTCTGATGTACGGGGCCACCACTCGCTCAGTCAGGCCGCGACGGTTCTTGTACTGGTGGTCCAGCTCGATCGCCTCGCCGACGGTGAGCTGGATGGACCGAAGCCGTGGCGGGAGTGCGCCGTTTCTGGTCCGGTGGGCACGCAACTGGGGTCGGACCAGCTCGATGATGCGGTCGGCGAAGTAGGTCTCGGTGGCTGCGCACGCCGCCACGATCGCGTGGCGGAGTAGTGCGGTGCGGTCCTGCAGCGACTCCAGCGTGACGTCCGAGCCTGGCTTGATGATCACGAAGAAGTCGTCGCTCTCCATGACCTCGAAACCGTCCTGCACCTTCTTGGTCATCCTGAGCGCAGTGCCCAGACTCTCCCGGGTACCCGAGTAGATGCCCCGGCTCCGTTGGTTGGCCAGCGCCTCGGCCAACTCGATCATCCAGACCGCGTCGCCCATGTTGAGGTCGAAGGCCCCCATGGGAGTCGGCTTGCGGGGTGGTCGTCGCCGGGTGGTGGTCATGCTTGCTCGTCCAGTCGTTACATCCAGCAGTGGGTTGTTCACGCCATTCTCGCCATGTCCACGGCCTTACGCTGACATCAGGCCGTTGTTGAATGGCTGCACCGGCGGCGCGTTGTTGCCGAACGGAGCATCATCGGTCCTCAACACAGTGGCCCGCGGTGACAGTTGCACCGGTGTGGTCACTGAGCGGGCTATCGGCGTCCCGTGCCGGAATCAGGCGGAGGCCACTCGCGTGGAGTTCGCCGCTCACGGCGATGTGGTCGATCAGCTGTCCCGCCTCTGTGTCACCCGTAGTCAGGATCTCGAGGCCGTTGAGCGCTTCGACGAGCAGCTGGTGGACCTGTTCGGGCTGCCGGCTGCGGGGGAGTCGCTGGTTGAGGTCTCCGGCGACGACGAGCGGCCGTGGCTGGCCGGCGAGCACCTCGGGGAGCGCACGCAGGTACCGTTCGTGGTCCTCCCACTGGC
>CAIYGQ010000038.1 GCA_903925745.1 uncultured Actinomycetes bacterium
CACGATCTCGGCCTTCTGCTCAGGTGTGAAACTCCGGTACTTCTTCTTCTCGCTCATACCTCTCCTCGAGGTTCAGAGCGACCAGCATCCCCAAGCCATCCAGCTCAGGCAACCGTCAACGCGATCTCGGGGTCCGCGTCAGACTGGAGCCCGAGAGGAGAATCGAACTCCTGACCTGCTCATTACGAGTGAACCCGTCGAAACGACTGGATGCTCTGTGGAGCAAGGGATCCGTAGTGGGTCGGAGCGGCTCGGGCGCACGATTCGAGCACGGTTTTCGCATACAGCCCTGTAGACGATGATCAGTCAGTCACGGTTCCGCCGAGCCCGCGCCAGACAATGGCGGCAGTGCGCTCTGCCCATCCTCGAGGGACGGCGTCGCCGCTGAGCGCTCGCGCGTACCAGCTCCCGGTGAGCATTGTGACGGCCACGCCCAGGTCGGCGTCCCCGTCGATCCGGCCGTCGGCGACCGCTCGGCGGAGGACCTCGAGCAGAGCCCTGCGGCGGGGTGCGACGACCCGGGAGCGGTACAGGTCGACCAGGTCCGGGTCGGTGCCGCCGCTCAGCATGGTGCCGACCATCGAGATCCCGTCGGGTCGGCTCACTCCGCGCTGGAACGCACGGAGCTCCTCGACGAGGTCCTCGTAGGAGTCATCGCCGGGGGTACGGCGGTCGTGGCCGGCGAGTGAGGCGATCGCTGCGGTTGCGAGGTCGGCCTTCGACGGCCATCGCCGGTACACGGCCTGCCGTGTGGTGCCAGCCTCTTCGGCCACCGCTGCGACCGACATGGCGTCGTAGCCGGCCTGAGCGAGGTGGACCACCGCGACGGCGAGCACCCGTTCGTCGATCGACGTGTCCCGAGGGCGGCCAGCGGCAGTGGACGTCACGCCGTGAGCGTAACCGGGAATAATACGATACGTTGCTGTATTGTAACTCCGTCACCGACAGCGAAGGAGCTGACATGCCTGCCACACTCGACGTCCTGCACCCCGAGCGGCCCAAGAAGGTCCTGATGGTCGCCGCCAACCCGGCGGTTTCCACGACCACCGGGTGGCCGGTCGGCTTCTGGTGGGCAGAGCTCTCCCACCCGTACTGGGAGTTCACCGAATGCGGCTACGAGGTGGTCATTGTGAGCCCTGAGGGCGGGGCGCTCGTCGCCGACGGCTACAGCGACCCGGAGGACGAGTCGGGCTATTCGGCGCACGATCTGGTGAGCCTCGGCTTCAAGCACAGCGCTGCGCACGCTGACCTGCTCGCCGACACGCCCCGGCTGGCCGACCTCGACACGTCGTCGTTCGACGCGGTGTTCCTGGTGGGTGGCCAGAGCCCGATGTTCACGTTCAGGTCCCACCCTGACGTGCAGACGGTGGTTCGCGAGTTCTTCGAGTCGGGCCGACCGACCGCCGTCGTGTGCCACGCCACCTGTGTGCTGCTCGAGGCCACCACCTCGACCGGCGAGCTCGTCGTCTCGGGCCGTACATGGACGGGCTTCGCGAACAGCGAGGAGGCCTATGCTGACGACTTCGTGGGCCAGCGGCTCCAGCCGTTCTGGATTGAGGACGAGGCCCGTGCCATCGAGGGGACGAACTTCGTGGTGAACTCGATGTTCAAGCCGTTCGCCGTGCGTGACGGCAACCTGATCACCGGCCAGCAGCAGTACTCCGGTACTGCTGCTGCACGGCTGGTGGTCGAGTCGCTCGGCGTCTGAGGAGGAACCATGACTGAACTCCCTGTGGCCCGGACTGTGGCCGTCGTCGGGCCCGGCAAGGTCGGCTCCCAGCTGGTCCGAGGTCTGGCCCGCGCCGGCCACCAGGTCCTGGTCGGGGCGCGCGACGCCTCCAGGGCAGCCGAGCTCGCCGCGCTGGAGGGTGTGAGTGTCCTCGACCCGGCCGCCGCAACCGCTGGCGCCGAGGTCGTGGTCCTTGCCGTCCCGGTGACCGCGCTCGCAGACACCGTCGCGTCGGTCGGCGACCTGGCCGGGAAGGTGGTGGTCGACGCGACCAACGCCGTCACGTCACCCGTCCCCGACGGGTACGACACGGTCGCGGCCTACGTGGCCCACCTCGCCCCTGGTGCTGCCGTCGTCAAGGCGTTCAACACCATCGGCGCGGAACACCTCGCCGACGGGCAGGTGGGCGGTGTCGCTGCGTTCCTTCCCGTCGCAGGCGACGACACGGGCCGGCCGGTCGTGGTGGAGCTCGCGTCGTCGGTCGGCTTCGACGTCGCCGACCTCGGCGGGCCGGACGCAGTGCGACTGGTGGAAGACGCCGCCCGGTTGTGGATCCACCTCGCATTCAAGTGCGGGTGGGGCCGTGACTTCGGGTTCGGAGTGCTCCGCCAGTGAACCTGGTGCCCGGACCTGGCAACGCGAAGCGGACCGGCTACCTGGAGCTGTTCTTCGACCTGGTCTTCGTGTTCGCAGTCACCCAGCTGATCACGACGCTCGAGCATGACCACCAGGCCACGGGCTGGTTCCACGTGGCGCTGCTCGGCTGGCTCGTCTGGTGGGCCTGGTCCCAGTTCACCTGGGCGGGCAACGCGATCGACCTCGACCGTCGCACCACCCGGGTCGCGCTGCTCGCCGTCACCGCGGTGACGCTCCTGTTCGCCGCTGCACTCCCAGACGCGTTCGCCGCCGGCGGCGCAGGACTCCGGTTCGCGGTCCCCTACGTCGTCGTCCGACTCGGCGGGCTCGCCCTGTACTGGACGGGGCTACGGGCTGAGCCCGAGCACCAGGCTGCGCTCCGGTCCTACCTGCCAGTGGCCGTAATCCCCCCGGTCGTGGTCCTCGCCGGGGCCGTGTCGCCACCCAGCGTCCGGCCGTGGGTCTGGCTCGGCGCAGTCGGCCTCGACGTCGCATCCGCGCTCGCCGCCGGTCGGGGCGAGTTCCGTGTCGCCCCAGCACACTTCGCCGAACGGCACGCCCTGTTCGTCATCATCGCCCTCGGTGAGGCGGTCGTCGGCATCGGTGCCGTGCTCGCCGGCGCCGAACCCGGACCACTGCTCGCAGCGACGGCCGTCGCCGCGTTCGTCGTGGTCGCGAGCCAGTGGTGGGGCTACTTCGACTGGGTGCAGGAAGCGGCCGAGGCGCGACTCACTGGAGAACCCGACCTGCGGCGCCGCGGCCACCTGGCCCGTGACCTGTTCACGTTCCTGCACTTCCCGATCGTCCTCGGGACCGTCTTCGTCGCCTACGGCGTCGAGGAGGCACTGCTGCATCCCGGTCGGCCGCTCGACACAGCTGCACAGGTCGCGCTCGGCGGCGGTCTCGTCCTGTTCCTCGGTGGTTTCGTCCTCGGCAACGCCCGTGCCGGCCAGCCTCTGCTCGTCGAGCGAGTGGCTGCAGCGATCATCGTCGTCGCCACGATCGCGCTGCTCGGCCAACGACTCGACGCCTACGTCGTCGTCGGGATCCTTGCGGTCGGCCTGGTCGCGGCCACGGTGGTCGAGACATTCAGGCGGAGCCGGTAAGGAGTCTTCACGCGGGCCAATCACGGACGGACCGATCCCGGTCTGGTTCGGAGTCGAGAGTTGTCGCAGTGGAGCCCGAGAGGAGAATCGAACTCCTGACCTGCTCATTACGAGTGAATCCGTCGAAACGGCTGGATGCCTCGCGGGACAAGGGTTCAGCGGTGCGCTCGAGTGGCCCGAGCGCACGATTCGAGCACAGTTTCGAACTCGCGATGACGTGAACTCTCCGGCCACGACGTGAGCCATGAACGGTGCCCGAGGTCCGATCGCACACCGACAGCTTCGGCGCCGCCCGCTTTGAGTGGCCGGCGACACTCCGTTGGGACGCTGTCCTGGTTCAGGCGGAAGCGTCGGGATTACCCATCGCGGCCATGGCCTCCTGAGCCTTGGCCGGTCCTCGGAAGACGAGCGCCACCGGGACGGCAAGTGCCGCTCCAGCAAGGGGTCCGACGACGTACACCCAGTACCCGCTGAAGTCGAGGAGCGCCATGTTCGGTCCGAACGCACGGGCCGGATTCATGGCGGCCCCTTCGAACGGTCCGCCCATTGTTCCCAGCGTGAAGATGTACGCCGCAACAGCGAACGGCACGAACGGACCGCTGAGCTTGGGGCCGTTGGCGATTCCGAGCACCATGAGCACGAGACCGAAGGTGAGCAGGGCTTCGAAGACGGCCGACTGCCACTGCATGCCGGTCGGGGGCCGTGTGGCGGCGAGGTTGCCGAGTGGGCCGAAAAACGCTCGAGCGAGGCACGCCGCTGCGACAGCGGCAGCGAACTGCACCACCCAGTAGGCAACTGCCATCGGCCAACCCATGTCCTTGCGGAGCGCGAACGCGAACGTCATGGCCGGGTTGAAGTGGGCCGAGATGTCGCCGAACAGCAGACGAACGAAGGTGTCGCTGGTGAGTCGGTCCCAGGCCGCGAGGTCGACCGACGGGTCGATCTCTGCGACGTGCCGGCCGAGCATCACGGCGATGGCCCACAACGCTGTGGTGTGCATGTCGTATGGGAGCGACACGAACCTGCGCTCGGCGCCGACCGTGAAGAATTCAGTCAGGAAGATCGTCTGTTCACGGTGCATCTCGACGACGGCCTGCTGCAGACCGGGCCGGGCGACCGCCGCCCCGAGCACCTCCGTGCGGAACGCTCGTCGTCGAACGCCGTCTTCGTCGGAGTACCCGGCAACGATGGTGCGGAATGTGCGAATGAACTCCTGCCGATCCTTTGCTGACCGGGCCGCCTCGAGCAGCAGCTCGCGGTCATAGACCAGTGACCGTCGATACATCTCCGCGAGCGCAGCGACGACCAGCCCTTCCCGGCTCCCGAAGAAGTGGTACACAGACGGTTTCGAGACGTTTGCGGACCTCGCCAGCTCGTCGACCCGAATCGCGGCTTCCCCTCTGGTCTCGAGCACGGCGATGGCGGCCCGCAGTAGCCGCTCCCGCGTGTTGTCCTGTCGCGCCACGACTGTGAAGGTAGCCACGCACCGGCCGACAAACGGACCTGAACCGCCATGGAGTGCGCGGCCGTCCAGACCTTCCCTTGGCTGAATCGTGACGAAGCAGACTCGGCGACAACGCCCCCCGGCCCCACCCCGGAACGCCGCAGTCGGTCGGATCTCCTGCAAACACAAGGGATCTCGGCCAGGTCAGATGAGGCCCGAGAGGAGCATCGAACTCCTGACCTGCTCATGGCGAGTGAACCCGTCGAAACGGCTCGATGCCCTGCTGCGTCTGGGCTTCACAGAACTCCGGATGGGTCCGAGCGCACGATTCGAGCACAGTTGTCGACCGACACTCGCGCACACACGTCAGGCCCGCACCTTCCGGAACGGATCTGCACGACCACCGGCCGTCAGTCCGGCTCGGACGTCGACCACGGCCGGACGCGGGCCCAGATGAGGCTCGCCACCATGATGCCGATCGCCATCCCCACGATGGTGAGCACCACCTGCGGGCCGAGACGGGCGAGCGACGCGTTGGATGTGAGCGCACCGGTCAGCGCGGTGAATCCGGCGGAACCTGGCACGACCAGCCAGAAGGCCGGCATGAAGAGCACCAGAGCGGCGGGGCCGTCGCCCTCCCGGCTGTTCAGCACATAGGCGCCCAGAAGTGCCAGCATCGTCGCCACCCCACCGGCCATCGCCGGACTGAGCCACTGGGCACCGGCCTGCTGGACGAAGAACGCAAAGACGGCCAGCAGCACCGTCGGCACACGGAGGCGGCCGGGGACGCAGTTGTAGAGCGTGAGCCCCAGCGCGTAGGTGAGGGCGCCGAGCCACGGCAGCCACGCGGGACCGCTCGCCGGGGGGAGGTCGTCGAGGCGCGACGCCGAGACCCCCGTGAGCTGGATCGCCAGCACAAAGGCGAACCCCATGCCGGCCAGCTGCATCAGGGCGAAGCTGAGACGCGACGACCCGGCGAGCATGTCGCCGTTGACGAGCTCGATCACCGCCGTCGTCAGCGTGGCACCGGGGAGCAGGAAGAATACGGGGATCACCGCCAGCCGCACGGGGTCGTCGACCCCGGTGGTGACCGTGACCAGGCCGACGACGAGCGCCACGGCGAACGTCGCGGCCACGGGCAACAGGGCGCCGGCCCGAGAGGACGACGACACGCGCAGCAGGGCGACGGCGACGACAAGGCCGAGCACGAGAGCGATGAGCAGCTCGGTCGGCCGCAGCCGGAACACGGCACCGAACCCCGCAGCGGCCAACCCGTAGCCGAGAACCCGCACCCACGTCGGCAGCGGAGGCGGCCGGTTCGCGATCTCGCCGAGCGCGGCAGTGATCTCGGCCGGCGGCGCGGTGGCGCTGCGTGCGAGAGCCAGCTGTTCCTGCACCGCGACGATCTGGTCGGACCGGTAGGTGCCGTTGTCGATCGTCTGCATCACGACCGTCCCGGTCCCCGGGTCGTTGATGATCGACACGGTGGACAGCACCGTCAGGTTCGTCGGATGACCGTGCGCCCTCGCGACGTCGTTGAGCATCGCCTGCGAGTGCGCCGCCGGGAACGAGCTCCGGCCGAGCCCCGTAGCCAGGCTGGCGAGGAGGGAACTGACCTCGAACTGCGGCGACGGTCCGCCCTCGCCCACGGGTCAGCTGCCGGACGCTGCCGGGAACGCCGGGATGGTCCGACGGACCTCTGCCGACGGCGCCCTGTTCTCCAGACGCTCGGTGCCCAGCGGGTCCATGGCCTTGAGGTCGATCTCGTAGATCGCGTTGTCCGTGTAGGACCGGTACATGTAGACGAGGTTCGCCGTGTCGGCCACCGAGGTCCACAGGTTGTACTCCGTGGTCTCCTTCTTCGTGGCGGCGTCGACGTCACGCATCAGCCCCGGAGGGATGTCGAACAGGTTCATCATGTGCCAGGTGACCCAGGCCGTGCTGGCCCCGTCCTCGCCGGGGTAGGTGTCCTGCACGAACTGGTTGACCCGGACGAAGCGGTCGGGCGGGTTGCTCCCGCCGGGCAGGCCGACGTAGCCGTTGCCCATGGTGAGCTTGTAATCCTGCGACTTCCCGTCGACCTCGCCGTACGGGTTGTACGGCGTCAGGTTCTGGTACCGCATCGCGTTGTTGATGTGGAAGTCGTACGACGGCGCGTTCGTGATGGTGCCCGCAACAGCGTCGAACACGGTCGGCGGCTCGTCGGCAGCCAGCCACTCGAGCACGATCGTCGCGCCGGTGCGGTCGCCGACCCGGACGTGCAGTGGCAGGATCCCCAGCCCACCCGGGAACGGGAACTGCGTGTCTGCGACGACGAAGTCGCCGCGGGTGACGCCCTCGCGGACCTCGGCGGTGCTCGCGTAGTTGCCGAGCACGTACATCGTGATCTGCCAGACGGCGATGCACTTGGCACGGTTGGCGTCGGTCACTGGCGACAGTTGGGTGTAGACGGGCAAGTTGAACACGCCGCACGTGAGACCGTGCTCGTTCATTCCGTCCTCGCCGGCGTCGAGGACGCGGTCGGTCATCTCGATACGGGCCATCGCCCCGCAGAACGCGTGCTGGTTCGTCCACTGCAGACCGTCGTCACCCTGCGGCGTCTCACCGTGGAACGTCTGCCCCCGGGGCACGTAGCCGAGGTAGGTGGGGATCGGGGAGTCGAACTCCATGGTCCGGGCGAAGACCACGTCGCCGTTCTTCGCCACCATTCGCATACCAGTACACATCGGGCTGTCCTCCAGGACCGAAGACCGTTTGGTCTTCTCGAGATCACGGTAACCGTCAACAGGGGAAACCCGGATACACGCTTGTTGACAGACGGACGGCCCATCAGCACCACGACACGATGCGGTGAGTTGGAGCCCGAGAGGAGAATCGAACTCCTGACCTGCTCATTACGAGTGAGCTGCTCTGCCGTCTGAGCTACCCGGGCGTGCACCGAGGTGCGCCCACAAGACTAACGGGTCGGGCTCGAACCTCGCATCC
>CAIYGQ010000039.1 GCA_903925745.1 uncultured Actinomycetes bacterium
CGTCTCGCGAACGACTCCAACCAGGTGTTCAGTCCGGCCGGCTGGTCCTACGAGGGATCGACCATGTACCAGTCGGTGAACATCGCCGGTTGGCGAGACGCTCGAGATGTCCTCCGCAACCGAGGCTTCACCGCCGAGGCGGACCTGATCGACGCCCGACTGCGGAACGCGACAGAGGTCGTGGCCCACCTCATCAGCCCCACTGGGCAGTTGGCCCTGATCGGCAACACCCGTCTCGGCGACTCGGTGCTGCGTCCGGATCCGAATCCGTCCCGGCCGCTGAGCCTGACCGATCCCGACGGCGGACTGGCTGTGGGCCGCTGGTCGTGGACTGATCCGAACACGACGTGGTGGACGGCCCTGAACCAGCCACGCAAGGGGTCACATGGTCACGACGACAACACGTCGATCACCTGGCAGACCCTGGGCGTTCCGGTGGTCATGGACATCGGCCAGTACGACTACGACGATGCGAATCCGTTGACCCAGTGGATGGAGCGGGGCAGCGCCCACAACCGCGCGATCCCCTCCCAACAGTCGGCCAATGAAGAACAGATCCGTACGTTGTCGGTCAAGCGACGGGGATCTCTCGACCGGATCGTCATGGACTCCACCGACAAGGGCCCCCGGCATCGGCGCGAGGTTCTCATCGACGACGCGCGCCACTCGATGCAGGTGACCGACACCGCGGCGTCCCCCATCACCCAGTTCTGGCACCTGGCGCCCGGCTGGACCCAGTCTTCCGCCACTGCCACCAGCGTCAGTTACACCGACGCGGCCGGTCGCCTCCTCGAGGTCAACTCGAGCCCGGGGACCACGATCCGCGTCGTGCCGCCGTCCCTCGTGGACCCCTTCGCGGGGTTGGTCGCCACCGGGTTCAAGCAGGTGACCGGTGCCCCCGAGTTGCGCATCAGTGGGGGTAACTCGATGAGCACGACCTTCCAGCTGTACCCGTCGGCGAAGGCCAAGCGCGCGCTGCCGTCGCTCACCGTGACCCCCACGGCCGGGAATGAACGCGTCAAGCTCGAGTGGGCGTGGGCCGGCAGCGAAGCCCCCGAGCCCAAGCCGAACCGCACCGGCAAGGTTGCCCCGCCCAAGAAGCCCACTCCCGCGGAGCGGGCTCTGCTGCGGGCGACCAAGTCGGTGCAGGGTTACCGCATCCAGATGCGTGACCCGTTCTTCGGGTGGCTGGCGGTCAATGACGACAACGGGTCCGCCAAGCGCATGAGCGGCCTGCGCAAGCGCCTGGTCAATGGCACGAAGTACCTGTTCCGGGTCGCCCCGATCACCAAGACGGGCATCGGAGCGTGGAGCGAGCCCGTCGAGGCACAGCCTCTGGCGAGCCCGGCCAAGCCCACGCTTCCGGTGGCCGCCAAGGGCCCGGGCAACTCGGTCCAGCTCAGCTGGACTGCGCCCGCGGACACCGGCGGGGCGAAGATCCGCAAGTACCAGGTCACGGTGGGGTCGCAGGTCAGCACGGTGAACCGGACCGAGGCGATTCTGCGGAATCTGAC
>CAIYGQ010000040.1 GCA_903925745.1 uncultured Actinomycetes bacterium
GCATGCGGTGCCGAACGCACCGAAACGCCTGCGGGAACGCGGGTCGGGGAACCTCAACCGCGGAGCGCGCGCAGGATCTGCTTGGCGACCGTGGAGTTCATCTGCCAGACGACCTTCCGTCCGGTCTCGGTCGCCTGACGGACCACGCTGCCACCGGTCATCTCCTCGATGGAGTCCAACCCGGCGACCACGGCCGACCTCGTCGTGTCGGTCGCCTTGTAGCCCAGGTTGGTGAGCCCCTTCACCAGATCGGACTGCGCGACCGGCTCCGGGGCGGCCGCAGCGATGATCCGCAGCGCATCCTTGGTGACCTCGGCGCCCTGGTTGACCGCCTCGGTCGGGGACAGCGACGAGCCCTCCTCGCCATCGAGCGAGGCCAACCAGCGTCGCACCTTCACCACGATCTCACCGTGGGTCTCCCCGTCGAACGACAGCGTCGGCATCGCGTCAGACTACCGCCGGGACGTGGGGATCCCGCCGCCTGCGACGACTAGCATCGACCCATGGCGACGCTCCCCCACGACCCAGACGCTGATCCGGCCGCCCGATTCGGGACCATGGGGCTCACCTTCGACGACGTCTGCCTGCTGCCCGCCGCCTCCGACGTGATCCCCGCCGAGGTCGACACCGGCACGCAACTGACCGCCAACCTGCGCCTGGCGATCCCACTCGTGTCGGCCGCCATGGACACCGTCACCGAGGCCCGACTGGCGATCGCCGTGGCCCGGGAGGGCGGGCTGGGGGTGATCCACCGGAACCTGTCGATCGAGGACCAGGTCACCGAGGTCGACAAGGTGAAGCGCTCCGAGTCCGGGATGATCGTCGACCCCGTGACACTCGGTCCCGACGACCTGGTCGGCGCGGCACTCGACCTCATGGCGAAGTACCGCATCAGCGGCGTGCCGATCGTCGACGGCGAGCGGAAGCTGGTCGGCATCCTCACCAACCGCGACCTGCGCTTCGAGGACGACCCCAACCGCCCGATCCGCGACGTCATGACCTCCGAGGGTCTCGTCACCGCACCGCGCGGTACCACCCTCGAGCAGGCACAGACGATCCTGGGCCGGCACCGGATCGAGAAGCTGCCGGTGGTCGACGACGAGTACCGCATCGCCGGCCTGATCACGGTCAAGGACATCAACAAGAAGCTGAAGTACCCGAACGCCACCAAGGACGAGCAGGGTCGGCTCCGGGTCGCCGCCGCCGTCGGGGTCGGCGACGACGCGATCGAACGGGCGCAGGCACTCGTCGACGCCGGCGTCGACGTGCTGGTGGTCGACACCGCCCACGGGCACTCCTCCGGGGTGCTTGACGTCGTGCGGAAGGTCAAGGCCAACCTGTCGGTGGAGGTCGTGGCCGGCAACATCGCCACCGGGGATGCCGCCGCAGCGCTCGTCGACGCCGGGGCCGACGCCGTCAAGGTGGGGGTCGGGCCCGGCTCCATCTGCACGACGCGGATCGTCGCCGGGGTCGGCGTACCGCAGCTCACGGCGATCCACGAGTGCGCCCGGGTGGCCTCGGCGGCCGGGGTCGGTGTGATCGCCGACGGCGGCGTGCGGTACTCGGGTGACATCGCCAAGGCGATCGGCGCCGGAGCCGACGCGGTCATGCTCGGCAGCCTGCTCGCCGGGGTGGACGAGACCCCCGGCGACATCGTCCTCAGCCAGGGCGAGCGCTACAAGGCCTACCGGGGCATGGGATCACTCGGCGCCATGAACGCCCGGTCGTTCTCCAAGGACCGCTACTTCCAGGACGACGTCGACACCACCGAGAAGGTCGTGCCCGAGGGCGTCGAGGGTCGGGTGCCCTACAAGGGCCCGGCCCAGAAGATCCTCTACCAGCTCGTCGGCGGCCTTCGATCGGCCATGGGCTACTGCGGGGCGCACACCATCTCGGACCTGCAGGAGCACGCACGGTTCGTGCGGATGAGCCCGGCCGGACTGCGGGAGGCGCACCCGCACGACGTCACGATCACCGCCGAGGCCCCCAACTACTGGATGTAGAGCCGGGGTGTCGCGTTCGTCGGGACCACCCGGGGTGGCCGGACGGATCAGAACACGCCCGGGTCGTCGGCCATTGGCGGACGCACGCCGGGCGGAAGGTCACGGGCCGGGTCGTCGTCGACCGGCGCTCCCCGGTCGACCCCGGTGAGCCGGCAGAGCAACTGGCGGAGCATCGCCGCCGTCGCCCCCCACACCGTGTCACCCACCAGCTCGAAGAAGTAGATGGGTCGCGAGTTGTCGCCGCTCCCCCAGCGCTCCTCGCGGAACACTCCCGGCTCGAGCAGCTCGGCCAGCGGGACGAAGAGGATGCCGTCGACCTCGTGCTCGTTGGCCCGCAGCTCGGGGCGACCATCGACCACGCCGACCACCGGAACGATGTAGGCCCGCCGGGTCACGGTGGTCAGGTGGTCGAGCTCGCCGAACGGTCGGACCAGCTCGGGCCGCAGCGCCACCTCTTCGTCGGCCTCACGGCACGCCGTGCGGAGTGGAGTCTCCCCGGGTTCCGACCGCCCGCCCGGGAAGCTCACCTCACCCCGGTGTGTCCGCAGGTTCCACGCCCGACGTGTCAGCACCACCTCGACGCCATGCTCGCCCCGGTAGAGAGCGATGAGCACTGCCGAGGGAGTGCCACCCTCCGCGGCGACCGGTGACGGGAGGCCACGGCGACCGGGCGGGAGGATCTCGGCGACCCGGTCCAGGGTGCAGGCCGCTGCCGGGTCCGACAGTTCCGCCCACGGCGCAGGCCGACCGTGCGACCACTCGCCCGGTCGGGGGATGACCTGCGGGCCGCCGCGATCCACCTCGGAGTGGGACCGCTCGCTCAGGCGTCGGCGACGGAGGCCGCCGACACGAGCTGCTCGAGCAGGTCGCGCAGACCGTGGGTCTTCAGGTTGCTCATCACCCGACCCGGCGGCGTGTCGCCGCTCTCCCACTCCATCCAGTCGGCGAGGAGCTTGGCGGGATCGGGGGCGGGGCGCTGGTCCATGCGGCGAGGTTACGTCCCCGACCCACACCCGGCTCGACGCACCGCACCGCACCGGCCGCCAGCCGTCCATCTGCCCCCCCGCCCGCCCAACCCGTCCAGCCCGCCCAGCCCGCCCAGTCCGCCCAGCCCGTCAGGGCTTTCGGTGCATTCGGCGCCGGAGTGGGTGCTGAATGCACCGAGAGTGCTCACGGGGCCGGGACGCGACCGGGGCCGGGACGCGACCGGGGCCGACCCCGCAGGGTCGGCCCCGTGTCCACGCTGGTGGGCCCGCACTGCGGGCCCGGGCTCACATCATTCCGCCCATGCCACCCATGTCCGGCATGCCGCCGCCGGCGGCACCCGGCTCCTCGGGCTTGTCGGCCACGAGCGCCTCGGTGGTCAGCAGCAGGCTGGCGATCGACGCTGCGTTCTGCAGCGCCGCCCGGGTGACCTTGGCCGGGTCGATGACACCGGCCTTGAGCAGGTCCTCGAACTCGCCGGTGGCGGCGTTGTAGCCGACGTTGCCGGTCTCGCGCTCCACCTGCTGAACGACGACAGCGCCCTCGGCGCCGGCGTTGTCGGCGATCATCCGGGCCGGGGCGTCGAGCCCACGCAGGATGATGGTCGCACCGGTCTTCTCGTCGCCCGACAGCGACTCGACGGCTGCGGCGACCGCCGGCTTGGCCCGCACCAGGGCGGTGCCGCCGCCGGCGACCACACCCTCCTCGATGGCGGCACGGGTGGCCGACA
>CAIYGQ010000041.1 GCA_903925745.1 uncultured Actinomycetes bacterium
CGACGATCGCCGCACCTTCGATCGAGGTTCCTCAGCTCGCACCCGGGTACGGAGGACCGCCGACCACCGTCTTCTACTACTTCCCGGGACAGACCTACTCCTACCCGTCCGACAACTACGGGGGACGGCTCCCGTCCCAGCCGCCTCGGAACGGCTACGCCACCGACCCGTCCGGGAACTACGGGGGCCGGATCCCGAGTCAGCGTCCGGGGCTCTGATCGTTCACACCCGGGACCCTGCACCGGGCGTGGATCGGGGCGGGGGAGCCCGAGTCGGTGGCCGCGCCGGTCGGCCCCGGAGGCAACCACAGGTTCGATCCTGCGACCCACCACCGTTACAGTCCCGACCCGGAGCGAGGGAGGTCTGAGGGTGAGCGAGACCACTGCGGTCAGCGGATACTTCCGGTCGGTGGGTGCCGCCGACTGGTCGGCGGCGCGGTTCGTACTGCACGACGACTGGATGGATCTGGTTCCGGCGGCGCCGTCAGCAGCGGACCAGGTGCCGGTGGACAGGATCGGCCTCGCCGAGATCACCGGCGTCGACCAGGTTGGGGCACAGGACGGTGCGCTCGGGACGATCGAGGTCCGGCGGCGCTCCGGACGAGCGTTCGAGGCTGCCGTCCCGCCGGCGTTCACCGACCTCCTGTGCGCCGAGCTGCAACGGGTCCACTCGACAGCGCAGTCCACCGACCCGATGCCGACCCCGGTTGCGACCGCTGCGGTCGCAGCGCCGCCGACCGCGGCGGTACCGCTCCTGGAGCCCCCGGTGACTGCTCCCGTTGCGAGCGCCGCTGTCGTCCCTGTCCCCGACGAAGCAACGGACAGGCTGCGCAGTAGGAAGCGGCTCGCAACGCGGGTGCTCGCCACGCTCGCCGTCGCTGGACTGCTGGGAGCCTCCGTCGGCTTCTTCGTCCAGTCGCGGTCGCAGCGTGACCGTGCCGAACGGGCCGAGTCGACGCTCGCCCAGACGCAGGCTCAGCTCGACGAGACGACGGCGAACCTCGAGCGCACCAGGAACGAGGCGGCGACCACCCAGACGGAGCTCGATGCAGCCAACGCCGCGAACGGTGACCTCACCACTCGGGTGTCGGAACTCGGGAACGAGAAGGCCCAGGTCCAGGACGAACGGAACGCAGCCCAGGAGCTGAGTCGTCTGGGCGCCGACGCTGCGGCCCAGATGACGAGCTGCGCAGACCTGCTCGTCGACATCATCAGCTACGTGCTCAACGAGTCCTACCTCATCGCCTCCAGCGCGCTCGATCGGGCCACACCGGTGTGCCAGTCCGCGTCGGCCGCAGTCGGAGCGTTCCGGGCCGCGGCCGGATGAGGTTCCGCCCGTTCACCGTTGCGATGGTGGCGTCGGCCATCGTGCTCGCCGGTGCCTGTGGTGCTGCAGGCTCTGCTGCCACGACGGTGCCCGAGTCGTCGTCCAGCCCGACGACGACCACGTCGACGACCTCCACCCCGCCGACCCCGCCGACCACGTCGACGCCTCGGATGACATCCGAGGAACTGATGAAGCTGGCCCGTCGGTCGGTCGTGAGGGTGCGGAACACTGGCTGTGGGGAACTCTCCGTCGGGTCGGCCTGGCTCGCCGACGACGGTCGCATGGTGTCCAACCAGCACGTGGTGGAGGGTGTCCGGGGACTGGAGATGAGCACCTGGGACGGGCGGGACCTGGCCGTCTCGTCCATCGAGGCGGCGACGTCCGCGGACGTCTCCCGGGTCGTCGCCACCTGGCCGCAGTCGGCTGACCTCAAGCCGATGGCCATCCGAACCACCCGCGTCGAGCCCGGCGAGCGGATCGCCATCCTCGGCTACCCCGAGGGAGGCGAACTGGCTGTGTCGACCGGGGTCGCGCTCGAGTACGCGACCGATCCGAATCTCGCTCCGAGGGAGATCCTGAAGCTCACGAACGTCGTCAAGCCCGGCAACTCGGGTGGTCCGGCGGTGGACCAACTCGGACAGGTCGTCGGCGTCGTGTACGCAGAGGAGATCAAGATGGATGCAAGCCTGGTGATTCCCATCACCGACGCCGTGGGACCGACGGCGGTGCCCATGCAGCCGGTGCTGGCCTGCTCGTAGCGGTTCCGAATCGAGGACCTCCGGCGCAGGAGATCGAGGACCAGCGGACGGTCACGATCCGCTCGTCGGCCGGGAGACCCAGCACCGCTGCCCTCGGCGGGTCGGTCGATCTCACGGAGCGTGGGAATCCCGACAGGGGAGCGACATCCCCTCGGAGCCGAGCGCCTCGACGTGAGGTCGTTCGCTATCGTCGATCGGTGGTCGATCGGTGGTCGATCGGTGGTCGATCGGTGGTCGATCGGTGGTTGGTCGTGGCGTGGTGCAGAGTGGGCCGTCGGAGGAGGGTTCCGTCGTGAGGGTTCGACGTTGGGCTGCGGTCGTCTCGGTCACGGCAGTGATCGGATCGATGTTGGGAGCGGTCGTGGTGGTGGCCGAGGCGGTGGCTCCCGCAGGTTCGCCGGTCGCAGGGCCGGTCGCTGGGGCAGCCCCAGCCCCGGGTGGCCTCGGATACACGGCACTGTCGACGCCCTGTCGCGCCGTCGACACGAGGGCCGTCTCCGTCACGGCAGGTGACCTGGTTCCCGACGAGACCCGAGCGTTCCAGATCCGTGGTTCGTCGAGTCTGTCGTCCCAGGGCGGTTCCTCGAGCGGGTGCGGTGTGCCCGTCACTGCACAGGCAGTGGAGGTCTCGATCACCGCGGTCGTGCCGAGCGGTGCGAACGGATTCCTCCGGGCGTTCCCCTCGGGTGGTGCGGTGCCCAACGCCACCTTCATCAACTACACGGTCGGGCGCGGCATCACGAACACCGGAACAGTCCCGCTCAACACCGCAGCCACCCAGGACCTCGGGGTGAGGAACTTCGGTGGGACGATCCACGTGATCGTCGACGTGCAGGGGTACTTCGCTCCGACCGGCGGCTCGAGTTACGTGCCGCTGACAGCTCCCTGTCGGGTCGTCGACACCCGCAACGCTGGGGGAACCCTCGGCGACTCGGGGTCCAGGCCGTTCCAGATCGCAGGGACCGGGCCGAACTTCGGCGCGCAGGGCGGCACCGTCGGCGGGTGTGGAGTTCCGGACGGGGTGCCCGGGGTCGAGGTCTCACTGACCGTCATCACGCCGATCGGGGACGGGTTCGTGCGTGTCGCCCCCAACGGATCCGACACGAGCGCTGCGTTCATCAACTACACGTCGGGGACCGGCATCACGAACACCGGCAGCATCACGCTGTCCGATGCCGCTGCGCTCGACGTGGTGGTCCGGAACTTCGGTGGGACCGTGCACGTCGCCATCGACGTGCAGGGCTACTTCACCGGGGTCGCCGGTCAGGGAACCCGGTACCAGACCGTCACCCCGTGCCGTACCGTCGACACCCGGGTCGTCGGTGGTGCTCTGCAACCCGGTGCGGTTCGGGCGTTCCAGACTGCAGGCGAGCGGGTTGACTTCACTGCCCAGGGTGCCCCGGACCCGACGGGCTGTGGGATCCCGCAGCAGGCCACGGCGGTCGAGGCCTCGGTCACCGCCGTCACCCCGACGGGTTCGGGCTTCACGCGTCCGTCACCCACCGGGAGCGTGCCGTCCGCCACCTTCCTCAACTACACGGCGGTCGGTGGGATCACCAACACCGGCAGCGTCCCGCTGGCACGGGGCGGGATCGCCGATCTGTCCATCACCAACCTGGGCGGTTCTGCGAACTATCTGGTCGACGTTCTCGGATACTTCGAGCCGAGCGGTCGATCCCCTCGCTCGGCCGAGAACGTCGAGGCCCGTGTGGGGTCGACGTGCGCCCTGGTCGGTGGCCAGCAGATTCGGTGCTGGGGCCGCAACGCCTCGGGTGGGCTCGGCAGTGGCGGATTCGACACGACCACGCAGGTGGCCGTGGCGGGGATCGACGACGCGATCCAGGTCGCTGGTTCGTGCGCGCTGCGAGCCAGTGGGTCGGTCAGTTGCTGGGGTTCGAACGAGGCGGGCCAGCTCGGCATCGGCTTGTCCTTCGGTGACCAGCCGTCCAGTCCGACCCCGGTCGATCTGGTCGGTCTGACCGGGGTGGTGCAGCTGGCGGCGGGATCGATCCACGTGTGCGCCCTGATCGGTGACGGAACCGTGCGGTGCTGGGGGTCAAACACCTCGGGTCAGCTCGGTGACGGGACGCAACTCGAACGGAACGCACCCGTACCGGTCCCGGGCCTCACAGGCGTGGTCCGAATCGCCGCAGGGGACGACCACTCGTGTGCCGTCCTGGCCAGCGGTCAGGCGAGGTGCTGGGGCGAGAACTTCGCAGGGCAGCTCGGTGACGGCACCACGTCCAGACGGACCTCGCCCGTGGCGGTGACGGGACTCGTCGGCGTAGCCCGGATCGCTGCAGGCGACTCCTACACCTGCGCCACCCTGCACTCGGGTCAGGCGAGGTGCTGGGGGGACAACGCCGAGGGTCGGCTCGGCGACGGCGGGACGACGGACCGTCCGTCCCCGGTTGCCGTCCTCGGGATCTCGTCGGCGATCGACGTGGCAGCATCGGCCGGCGGGGCCAGCTGCGCCGTGTTGGCCGATGGTGGTGGCCGTTGCTGGGGCAGCAGCGAGCGGGGTCAGCTCGGCGATGGCTCGATCGTTGATCGATCGAGCCCGGTTCCCGTCACCGGTCTCGCCGGTTCGGTCTCCGTGAGCGGCGGTGGCCAGGGGTTCTGTGCCGTGCTCGCCGACGGAGGACTGCAGTGCTGGGGCGCGAACGACTCCGGGCAGATCGGTGACGGCACGACGACGGATCGCCCGACCCCGCGCTCGGTGGTGGGGACCTTCGGTGCCGTGCAGGTGGTGGCCGGTGGTACCCACAGCTGCGCGCTGCTCGCCGACGGTGGAGCTCGGTGCTGGGGCAACAACTCAGGTGGGCAGTTGGGCGATGGCTCGACCGCGCCGAGCAACGCCCCGGTGGTGGTGTCCGGGTTGACGGGGGCGGTCCAGTTGGCCGCCGGTTCGACCCACACGTGCGCACTCGTCCTCGACACCTCGGTTCGCTGTTGGGGGGCGAACTCCTTCGGCCAACTCGGTGACTCGACGACGTCCCCCAGTTCGGTGCCGGTTCAGGTGTCCGGCCTCGCGGGAGTGGTGGCCATCACGGCGGGTGACGCCCACACGTGTGCTCTGCGACGCAACGGCGTGATCAGGTGCTGGGGACTGAATGTTTCCGGTCAGCTCGGCGACGGGACCAACACGCAACGCAACTCACCGGTGCAGGTGACTGGTATCGCAGGTTCGACTCGGGTGACGGCGGGGGCGCAGCACACCTGCGCGGCCCAGGCGGGATCGACCGGCGTGACCTGCTGGGGCTCCAACGACTCGCTGCAGCTCGGCTCGCTGCCGCCCGACGACTCGTCGAACCCCAGGGCCGTTCCGGTGCCGGATCCGGTGTTCCAGATCGCGGCCGGCGGTGACCACAGCTGCGTGATCGACGACTTCCCGCTCGTCCGGTGCTGGGGTGCGAACGACTCCGGGCAGATCGGCGACGGCACGGTCGTCCCGACCGTCGGTCCGGTTGCGCTGCGAGAGGTCGACGTCCCCGGCCCCGAGGAGATCGACCTGGGACTCGCCCACTCCTGCGCGTCGCTCTCCGATCTGACCGTGCGTTGCTGGGGTGAGAACGGCAACGGCCAGATCGGTGACTTCACCACGTTCGACCGGAGCTCCCCGACACCGGTGCTGGTCCTGACCGTGCCGTCGGACCTGCAACTCAGCGGTGCGGTGCAGGTCGAGGTGGGGAACGCGCACTCCTGTGTCACCACGACGAGCGGCTCCGTCAGGTGTTGGGGAGCCAACTCACTCGGTCAGCTCGGGGACGGTTCGAACCTGCAGCGCACCTCGCCGGTAACCGTGACCGGCCTCGTCCAGTAGGTCGCTCCCGGTCGGGCCTCGGCCGCCTCTGCCGGCCAGGCCGCCTCTGCCGGCCCTCCCACCGCCGAACTCGTACCGTTGGTTCGCTCAGGCGCGACGAGCGGTACGAGTTCGGTGGGGTGCGGGGGTAGTGGGGTTGGGGGGGGCTCACCCGGGTCGGCGGGTGCAGGTAGCCTCCGCCGATGCAGGAACTCGAGGACTTCTACACCGCCAACGCACGGTTGGGTGCCGTCGCCACGCTGGACGTGGACGCCATGTGGTCCGTCTTCCGACTGGAGCGCACCGGACACGAGTTCTAC
>CAIYGQ010000042.1 GCA_903925745.1 uncultured Actinomycetes bacterium
CCAAGCGCGGTGGGGAGGGACCTGCTCGACGGGTTCCTCCCCACCGGTCGGGCCCGTCGCGGACCCCGGTGACCGAGGTGTGAGGAGCGCCGATGGAACATCAAACTGTGCTCGATCTGTGCGCTTCGACTGAATCCGGACTCCGCACAACCCCTGTCCCGCAAGGGATCCAGCCGTGTCGAGCAGCCCACTCGTAATGAGCAGGTCAGGAGTTCGATTCTCCTCTCGGGCTCCACTCGAACCGGCCGAGATCCCTTGTACCTGTGGGGGTCCGGCCGGTTTCGTCGTGCTTGGGCACGGGTGCCGGGCAGTCCCTGGAAGCCCGAGTTCAATGGCCTGAGCGCGATATGTGTGCGCGAATTGGGCGCTCGCCGGATCGAGAGCGGCGCCGCATTGGTGGTCCGACGAAGGTCCGGGGATCGCATCATGACTCTTGTGCGATCATCGCATTGATGCGATAGTAGATCGTGTGCTTCGGATCGAGCTGCACGACGAGGTGGTCGAGTGGATGGACTCGTTGTCCGACGACGAGTGGGCCAGGACGGTCGTGGTGATCGACCGACTGGCAGAGCTCGGTCCGTCGGCGCGGATGCCGCTGTCGAGGAGTCTCGCCGAGGGACTGTTCGAACTTCGCTTCACCCTTGGCGGCACCGCCCGGCGCATCACCTACCGGTTCACCAGGGACGGCCGGGTGGTGCTGCTCACCACGTTCCGAAAGCAGCGTTCGAACGAACGCACCGAGATCGCACGAGCCCGCAAGGTCGCAGACGCCTGTGCTGCGGACAACCCGTAGAGGAGAACACGATGGCCAACTACTCACGTTGGGACGACGTCAAGGGCCGCCGGAGCGCGCCTGACGCCGCGACCCGTTCAGGTGTCGAGCAGGACCTCGCGCTCGGCCAGCTCATCTACGACCTGCGGACCGAGGCGGGTCTGAGCCAGCGTGAGCTCGCCGAGAGGATGGGCACGACCCAGTCGGTCATCTCCCGCCTCGAAGAGGGCGGCGGCGCGCGGAACCGGATCGACACGCTCGCCCGTGTCGCCACTGCGCTGGACCGTCACCTGGTGGTGTCGTTCCCCACCAAGGTGCCGGCCCGACTGAAGGACGCCGTGCAGGTCGCGTGATGGTGGCCGTCGACTTCGATGTGTCGCTGGTGCCGGTCGACGGCTCGCCGGTCTCGGTGCCGAGCGCTGCGGTGGACGAGTGATGTCACGGCAGCTTTGGACCCGCTGGCTGCTCGTCGTCCTCTGGCTGCTGTTCGGCTATGCGCTGGTGCTGGTGTTCGCCGGACCGGTCGCCGGCCGCCTGTTCGCAGCGTTCGGGTTCGGCCCGGACGGTCCGGCCGACACCGCTGCGGTGCGCGAGTACCTGAACCTTCCCTACATGGTGCTGGGAGCGGTGCTGGCCGGCTGGACGTCGATGATGATCAGCGTGGTCCGCGGCCCACTTCGGGACGGGTCTCCGTGGGCGGTCCCGGTGCTGATCCGTTCGCTCGCACTGTGGTTCGTCCTCGACACCGGGATGTCGGTGGTGCTTGGCCACCCGAGCCACGCGCTGTTCAACGTGCCGATCGCTGCCGCACTCGCCCTGCCGCTCGCCCGACTGCGATCGGGCTGAGCGCCGCCGCGACGGCCAGGGTGTTGATCGAGGCCGAGCGTCGGCATCGGCCGGTCGTCACGCTGTGATGCCGGCGACGACCATCTCGAGCAGCTGCTCGAAGGACTCGTCGGCGTCGTCGACGAAGAGCATCCCCCGCAGCTCCAACGAGACGTGACCGTGCACCGCGCTCCACACCAGCTGGGCGACCTCGGTGGGGCGGCCCTGCCGGAACCGCCCGACGGCCTGGCCGGCGGCGACCC
>CAIYGQ010000043.1 GCA_903925745.1 uncultured Actinomycetes bacterium
GTGCCAGCTGCGGATGTGGTCGATGGCGGCGTTCGCGGCCGACGCCGCCGACGACGCGCCCCGGGCGTCGATGATCTCGGCGCCGCGCTTGGCCACCTTTGGGATGTACTCATCGGCGTACCACTGGACGTCACCCACGGCCTCGGCGGCGTTGCGACCGTCGACCTCGCAGTGGAACAGGTCGGGGAACTGTGTCGTGGAGTGGTTGCCCCAGATCGTCATGCGCCGAACCTGTTCGACGGGCGCCTGCAGCCGCTGGGCGAGCTGGGCCATGGCGCGGTTGTGGTCGAGCCGCGTCATGGCGGTGAACCGGCCGGGATCCAGGTCGGCGGCGTTGCGCTGGGCGATCAGTGCGTTGGTGTTGGCCGGGTTGCCGACGACGAGCACCTTGACGTCACGCCTCGCCGACCGGGACAGCGCCTGGCCCTGCGGCTGGAAGATCCCGCCGTTGGCCGACAGCAGGTCGGAGCGCTCCATGCCGGCCTTGCGGGGCATGGCTCCGACGAGCAGGGCGACGTCGGCGTCGCCGAAGGCCACGTCCGGGTCGTCGGTGCGGATCATCGAGTCGAGCAGCGGGAAGGCGCAGTCGTCGAGCTCCATGGCGACACCCTCGAGCGCCCCGAGCGCCGGGGTGATCTCGAGCATCTGCAGGACGACCGGCTGGTCCTCGCCCAGCATGGCGCCGCTAGCGATGCGGAACAGCAGTGAGTAGCCGATCTGGCCGGCAGCGCCGGTGACGGCGACGCGGAGCGGTGTCGTGGCCATGGGTTCCTCCCGGGGACTGGTCGTGGCGTGGGTGACCCTAGGGCTGCGGCCGCCGACGCGGGAAATGGGCCCGGGTCCCTCAGGCCGCCCGGGTGTTGCCGATCCAGGACTCGTACAGGCGCCCGTACACACCGCCCTGGGCGACCAGTTCGGCGTGGGCCCCCTGCTGGACGATCCGGCCGGCATCGACGACCACCACCCGGTCGGCGAGCTCGGCGGTGGACAGCCGGTGGGCGATGCTGACGGTGGTGCGTCCGGTGGCCAGCTTGGCGAGCGCCTCGGCCAGGGCCCGCTCCGTCTCGGGGTCGACCGACGACGTCGCCTCGTCCAGGATCAGCAGTCCCGGGTCGGCCAACTGGGCGCGGGCGAGCGCGACCAGCTGCCGCTCCCCCACCGACAGGGCCTCGCCCCGCTCACCCACGGGTGTGTGGATCCCGTGGGCCAGCGAGTCGACCCACCACCGCAGGCCGAGCGCATCGAAGGCATCCTCGATCTCGTCGTCGCTGGCGTCGGTGCGGCCGATGCGGACGTTGGCGGCCACGTCGGTGTCGAACAGGAACCCGTCCTGGGGTACGAGTCGTACCGCCGTGGCCCGCGAACCACGGGCGACCTCTCGCAGGTCCACCCCACCGATCAGGACGTGACCGGCGGTCGGATCGGCCAGTCGGCACAGGAGCTTCGCCATGGTCGTCTTGCCTGAACCGGTCTCGCCGACGATCGCCACGTTGATGCCGGCCGGCAGCAGCAGCGAGACGTCGCTCAGTACCGGGTGGCCGGCCTCGTAGGCGAAGTCGACGTGTCGTAGTTCGACGTCGAGCGCCCCGGTCGGCAGGTCGACCCCCGGTTCGGCCTCGACGACCTCGACGGGTTCGTCGAGCAGGCGCAGCACCTTGCCCCACCCGGCGAGCGCCGTCTGGGTCTGGTCCAGGATCTCACCCAGTTCCGCGACGGGCTGGACCACCAGGTTGGTGAGGAACAACGCGGCCACCAGCGTGCCGGCGGCCAGCCCCCAGCCCGGACCCCACCAGACGCCGACGCCGACGACCGCGGCGAGCGCCAGTCCGCTGAACACGTCCGAGACGGGGAACATGATGGCGAAGAAGAAGCGTGCCCGGAGCTGCGAGCGGTACTGCCGCTCGATCCGCTCCCGCATCCGGGTACGGCGCGAGGCGACGGCCCCGTAGCCGCGCAGCACCCGGATCCCACCGACGAGCTCGGAGATTTCCGACAGGGTGTCGGACACCTTCGTCCGCAGGTCGTCGTAGGCGGCGAGCTGGCGACGCTGGACGATCCGCATGATCGGCACGACCGGGATCAGGGTGATGAGCAGGACGAGCGAGAGCTGCCAGCTGTAGACGGCGAGCGCGCCGAGCGCGACGACGATCATCGTCACGTTCACCACCCAGGACACGGCACCCCAGGACGCGAACTGGGCGAGGGTCTCGATGTCCGAGGTCACACGGGCGACGAGCACCCCCTTCTTGGACTCGTTGTGGTGCGACAGGCTCAGCTGGTGGACGTGCGCGAACGCCCGGGTGCGCAACCCGTACAGCACGTCCATGGCGGTGCGCATGAGCCGCACGTAGGTGATGCGGTTCAACAGGGTGAAGCCGATCAGCGCCATGGTCGCCGCCCCACAGGTCCAGAGCACGAACGGCCAATCGGGATCGGAGCTGGAGATCCCCTTGTCGAGGATCTGTTGGATGGCGATCGGGATGATCAGCCGACCCAGGGCCACGACGAACGCGAACGACAGGCTGACGGCGAAGCCGCGCCGGAGCTCAGGGGTGCGGTGCAGGCCCAGACGGAGCACCTCGCCGGCGCGCAGCGGTGGGCCGCCGTCGTCGGGTGACGCGGGCATCGGGTCGACCATCAGTCGACCCCCGGCAGGATCGGGTCGGTGCCGTCCGGGTCGACATCGTCCGGGTCGAGATCGTCGAAGTGGGCGTCGTGGTCGACCCGCTCCTCGTCCTCGTAGGCCGTGACGAGCGCCGCGTAGTCGGGGTCCGCGAGCAGTTCCTCGTGGGTGCCCTGGGCCCGCACCCGCCCGCCGTCCAGGAAGGCGACCCGGTCGGCGAGCTGGA
>CAIYGQ010000044.1 GCA_903925745.1 uncultured Actinomycetes bacterium
ACAACGAAACCCGCCCCGTGGGCGGTCACACGGAAGATCTGCACCAGCTCCTCGACGGAGTACTCCGCGAACTCGATGAACTTGGTGAAGCGGCTGCGCAGCCCCGCATTGGAGTCCAGGAACGCCTCCATGTCCGGTTTGTAGCCGGCGGCGATGACCACGAGGCGGGTGCGGTGCTCCTCCATCAACTCGAGGAGCGGCACGATCGCCGGAGTCCCGATGAGCGAGTAGGCCTCGTCGATGAACAGGATCCCGTCGAGCGCGCTCCGGATGATCTCCGGGGCGGCCAGGTCGATCGGGTAGCCGCGCCGTGCATTCAGGTCGCTACCTGACGCCTTCACGACGTGGCCGCGCCCCAGAACCCCGAGTGCCAGGAACGCGCTGGCCAGGTGCTCGGCGACGGTCGTCTTCCCGGTGCCGGGTGGTCCACTGAACACGAAGTGGCGAGCCACGTCCGCTTCGTTCAGGCCACCAGCAACGCGCCAGCGATTCATGCGCGCCACCTTGATGAGCGTGTCGACCTGGTCCTTCACCGAGTCGAGTCCCACCATCGTGTCCAGGGCCGCCAGGGTCTCGTCGAGCGCCGACTCACTGGCGTGCACGTTGTACCGCTGCCCCTTGGGGAGGATGTCGTCGAGTTCGAGCCCTCGCATCTGGCTCAGCGACGGGTTCTCCATGAGAGCGACCCTGACAGCCTGACGCTCGCACGCGGACTCGAACAGGTTCCGCGCCTCGCGGGCGTTCGCGAACGTCGGGTCCCTGGCGAGTTGATTGAAGTGGCGGACGACTGCCCGGATGACCTCGTCGGTGACGTCGTAGTCACTGCTCGTTGCTCTCCGTCGGAACATCTCGCCGAGCGACTCGCCGTCGTAGTCCGGGAGGGCGAGCCTGCGGGTGAACCGCTGCTTCAACCCCGGGTCGGAGTTGAGGAAGTCGTCCATCTTGTCGGGATACCCGGCGGCGATGACGACCAGATCCCCTCGGTGGTTCTCCATGTTCCGCAACAGCGCCGTCACCGCTTCCTGGCCGTAGGAGACGGTCTGGTGGAGCATGTGGGCTTCGTCGATGAACAGGACGCCGCCGACGGCGCGCTGCACGACCTCGTCGACGAGCGGCCCCGTTCCGCCCACGTAGCGGGCGATCAGTTCGCTGGGTCCGACCTCGACGAACGTCGGCTGCTCCACCAGGTTGAATCCCCACAAGAGCATGCCCAGCAACCGCGCCACCTCTGTCTTGCCGGTGCCGGATGCGCCCGTGAGGATCAGGTGCCGACTCGTCGGTGCGTTCGCCAGCCCCGCAGCATCGCGGCGTTGCCGGCCCGACTCGGCTTGCACGATCTCCCTGACCAGTTGATTGACCTCGTCGACGCCGACGAGCTGGTCGAGCTGGTCCATTGCGAGTCTGGCCGCCTCCCGATGGTCCGCACCCAGCGACTCAGGCAGGTCGGAGGACCCGGACGACCCCCAATCGGTCAACTGCTCGACGTGGTACGCGCCGTGCTCCGACGCCGATGCCTCGAGCTGAACGAATTCACCCGGGTGGACCCGGTACTCGAGACTGACCACGAAGGGTCGATCGGACTCGTCGACGTACAGAATCACCTTGCCCGTCTGCAGCTCGACCGAGCCCTCCCACCTCCGGTCTGTCGGCTGGACGACCGTTTCGCTGGTCTCTTGGTGCAGCTCGATGAGGGGTCCGTCGTCGGTGACCTGTCCGACCCACCCGAGGACGAGGGTCCTGAACCCCGGAGCTGTCTGCACGGTGAAGTGAACCGGCCCGCGCCGGTTCCGCAGCGTGACCCGGACGAGTCTGGACGGACCCGATCCAGACGCTGAACCGTCACTCACCGGTACACCGAGTTGCGGACGAAGGCCACGAATTCGCCCAGCCCGGGGATACTCGCCTCATGCGCCACCGGATCGGCGAGCACCGCCTCGACCTGCCTCGCTGAGCGGCCGGCGAAGAGCTCGTCGAGTCGGCACATGCCGAATCGCGCGCCCGACGTGCCGTAGCGCTCGCTGACGCTCAGCCTGCTCCGGTCGGCTGCGGCCTCGGCGAGGGTGTCCCCTCTCCTCGGCACGGCGCCACCCCTGGTCGTGGAGGTCCGGTGGCAGACGAGGTGGGCTCGCGATTCGGAACCTCCGATCTGCTGGGCCCGCTCCTTGGCCTCCATGAACTTCGTCTTGAACACCGTCTGCTGCGTTGCACCACACGAGATGTTGGTCAGCAACGGCCCGCTCTGGATCACCACGTCCAACTCGGTGACCTGTAACCCGAGGTCGCTGGCCTTCACGTTCAGCGAGACCGTCGTGGGGGCGACGACTCGCCGCGCGCGGTGCTCGCTGTTGAGGATCTCGAGGACCAGGTGGAACACCACCGCCTCGAGCAGGTCCCCACGGCGTCCACCCGCCGAAGTCGCTGCCCGGATGCCACGAAACTGCGCCGGCTGCAGCGCCACGAGGTCGGCGACGTGCCGAGCAAGATCAGCGACCGTGAACGGGCTCGGCGTCGGCACCTGCTCGTGGCGGGAGGTCGTCACGGTCGTCCCTACCGGGAGCTGGGACAACGAACACAGACCGTCGAGCGTGCACAGCACATCGAGACTCTGACCGACCGCAGCTGCGAGCGCAGCCGACACCTGCACCTCCTTGCCGACGTCCGGCAGCAGCTCGCCGCCGCGGGCTGGCAGGTACCAGCGGCGGTGGTCCTTGCGGTCCCACGTCGTCGCCTGTTCCAGGGTCCACCGGTTCACCACCTCGATGTTCATGGGTGTCGTACCCGGCCCCCAGAAGAGGTCTCCCGGCGCCAGATTCGCAACCCGGAGCTGGTCCGCAGCAGCCACTGGGTCGAACCCGTCGATCACCACAGGCTCGTTCCAGTTGACCCACGTGAACGCCCGACGCAGCTGCTCGACCGCGGTCGGGGTGGTGACGATCGGGGTCACCCGCTCCGGTTGCAGGCACTCGATGGCGATGGCGACCGGGATCGGGCCCTTCCCGATCAAGGTCCACAGGTGTTCGACCACTCGCATCTCCTCCCACCAACCCGCTCGCATGGTAGGCCGTCCCGACTGGTCGGGGCACGACGTCACGCGATCGCCCGGGACAGCGACTCAGGACACCACCACGCCGCCCGACGTGCGGGGCGACCGGTGTGTCGGACACCACCAGAGCACAGGTGCACACTCGGCGCACGGACGGTGCGGAACAGCGCGATCCCGGTCGGCCATCTCCACCTCCAGGTCTCCCAGCAGATGATCGATGGTCTGGCGGCTGGAACGCTCCACCACCCACAGGCTCTGCTGGAACCAGTCACCGCGACGGCGGAGGACTCGACGTACGTTCCGTCGACGACGGTCGTCGAACACGTCGAACGACACCAACGTCAGTCGGTCCAACTGTCGGACCTCGGGCGTGCCCCCTCGGCACCCATGCGGATTCACGCGATCCGACACTGGTCCACCTGGTCTGCGGCCCGCCCCAGCGACACCGGTTCGCACGCCTGGCAGTGGTAGTCCCCCAGGAGCGAGTCGTCGGGCCCGACCCACTCGCCCAGCCGGGAGATGAGTTCGGCGAGTACAGCGCAGAGCGCCGGTGGAGTCGCTGGTAGAGCGTTGGCTTGCTGCTCACGCCTCGACCTGACGGACGGCTGTCTCCCGGATGCGCCCAGAGCCGCACGAACGCCGACGACCCGACGGCGAGGCGAGTGGGGTGGAATCAGGCGTTCCGCAGAGCTGGCGAAATCAGCCTGCCCGGCACGACGGTTGGAGCGAGGCGCCCGTTCCCGCACCTCGGCGCAGGGATCAGGAAGCACGCTCTTCAGCGATCCCTGAACTCCCACCTCGTAGTAGCTTCGACCCGAGCGTCCCGGATCGAGCCCGGTGGTTGTTCACCGGCTCAGCCATCCGGGAGTTGAGGGGAGGCGGGTTCCATGGCCAAGTGCAACAGGTGCAACGGATCGAAGTACTGCGACATCTGCAAGGGCAAGGGGTACGACTCCTCTGCCTTCGTCGCTCGGGACTGCCGGACGTGTGCGTCGACGGGCAAGTGCCCCAAGTGCGGAGGCTCCGGAGAGAGCTGACCCGTGCCGACCGAGCAGGGGCTCGAGGGCGGGCTCCGTGATCTCCGAGGCCGAGGAGGCCGTCGGACTGTCGCCGGGATGGACACCGGGTGGAACTGCTGATCGACTGCGACCCCGGCATCGACGACGCCATCGCGATCGCCTACCTGGCCGGCGAGCAGCAGGTCGGCCGGGTCTCCCTGACCGCAGTGACCACGGTCCGCGGCAACCTGGACGCCTCGACGTCGGGCCGGAATGCTGCATTCGTGCTCGACCGTCTCGGACTGCAGCACGTTCCGGTGCTCCGCGGCGCGGCGGACCCGCTCACACCGCTCGCCACCCAGGTCGATGCGGAGGCGTTCCACGGTCCCGACGGCCTCGGCGGCTGCCACGACCACGCCCACCCCGATCGGTCCGAGTCCGACACCCCGCTGGCGGTTCTCCGGGCACTCCTGAGGGCTGTCGAGACGGGGCACACTCTCCTGGCCACGGGACCACTGACCAACGTGGCGCTCGCACTCCGGGCTGCGCCCGAGCTGGCCAGTTCGCCGAACCGGATCGTGGTGATGGGCGGAGCGTTCGGCAGCCCCGGTGGCAACATCACACCCACTGCGGAGTACAACTTCCACCTGGACGGTCTCGCAGCAGCTGAGGTCGCCACGTCGGGGGCTCCGATCACCCTCATCCCGCTCGACGTGACCGAGCGGGTCCTCATCTCCCACGCCGATCTTGCAGGACTGCCGGAGTCGCCCGTGGGGCATCTCGTGCGGCGACTCCTGGAGGCGAGCATCCACATCCACCAGCGGGAGATGGGGATCTCCGGTTGCATCATGCACGATGCACTCGCCGCAGCGGTCAGCGTGGACCCGACGCTGGTCGGGTGCACTCCGGGGTACCTGCACGTCGTCCCGGACGGCGACGACCGGGGACGCTGCGAGCTCGCACCCGACACGGAAGGACCCGTCGACGTCGCACTCGACGTCGACGTGGAGCGAGCCCGCTCCGTCATCCTGGAGTCGCTGTCGAGGCTCTGAGGGTCCCAGCTGCAACAGCTGCCGTGCGGCAGCGACCTGCGGCGTCCGTCAGAGGGGGGCGTGACGATGGATCGAACGAACCCACCCCGCCAGCAGACCGGCACCGATGCGTCGACGACGTCCGCGCCCGTCGACCAACCCACCGAGGTGCGTCTGGTCAACCTCTGTCCCCACGACGTCGTGGTGGTCCTCGACCACGGGCAGCTGGTCCTCCGACCTGACGGACCTCCGGCCCGCTGTGTCGTGGAACGAGTGCACGCCGGTGACATCCGGACCGACGGATGGACCGTGCCGGTCGTCGAGTCGCGGGTGGTCCAGGCCCCTGTGCTCCCTGACGAGCGCAGCGGGATCCTGCTCATCGTGTCCCGCATGGTCGCTGAGGCGGTCCCCGATCGGAGCGACCTGGTGTTCCCCGACGGACTGGTTCGCGACGAGGGCGGCACCGTCGTCGGCTGCTCCGGATTCGCTCGGCTGGCCTGACCCCGCTCCGGAGCGGACCGACACGGGTCCGGTCGTCCCAGCGTCACCCAGTCGATGTGACCACGACGGCCTCACCGATCCGGAGGCCGGCAGCCTCGATCGTCTTTCGCACCGTTCCGGCCGACGTGCTGCACTCGTCGAGCTCGTTCCGGAGCGCCTCGTTCATCATGTCCAACATCGGCAGCTGCTCGGGCTCGCTCACCGCATCAGGAGCCGCCCAGACCTGCGGGACGACGTTCACTGCGTCAGGGCCCAGGTCGATCCGGAACCTGACCAGACGGATGCTCCGGTGCAGGTCGTCGTGGCTGCGGTCGGCGAGCACCTGCAGGTAGTCCCGACTCAGTCGGACCGCCGCCACGATGGCCGGTGACGCATCCTCCAGGTCCGGAGTCTCGGGAAGTTGCAGCTGCTGGTCCTGCTGCGCGTCCGACCAGAGATCCTCCACCGTCCGGCGGAGGTCCTCGACCCACTCGACCACGTCGCGCTGCAGGTTTGTCCCGCCGGCCAGCTGGTGCAGGTGGGCCGCCGTCCGGTCCAGCTCCCGGCGTGCGCAGTTCAACAGGAACTCCCGGCGACCCCGCCCGTGGGCGGGCGCCCGATGGGCACCGACGTCGCACGCGTCAGCGATGCGCAACAGCGACACCATCAGCTCCAGCTCCTGCGGATCACGACCGATCCGATCCGCTTCGTCGTGCAGGGTCGGGGCCAGCACTTCCGGCTGATCGGTGTAGAGACGCAGCACCTCGGACTGCTTGCCCTGCAGGTTGATCTGCGCATCCGAGCACGAGCACCAGCGCTGGTGGTGGGCACAGAGCACACCGACCAGATCCGGAACGCTGTCCCCCAGTTGACCGAGCCCGTGGGTGCTCGGAGCGTCCGCGATCAACTGGCGGGACAGCAGGCCGTGCAGGTAGCGCACGGCGATCGGGTGGCTGACGTAGCCGCTCCCGAGCCGGGAGCCGACGTGACCCCAGTCGTGCAACCACGCCGCTGCGGACATGGCGGCCACCTGCTCCGGTGCGAGCCTGCCGGCGTGCAGCAGGGGGGCCACGAGCAGGGCCAGGAAGCCGTCGACGCGTTCGACGTGCCGGTCGTCGTGGACGACGATCTCGGGGATCAGGTTGAGCGACCAGAGCCGTTGGTCGACCCAACGCTGCACACAGCTCGCCAACGCTCCCGACAGCTCGCCCGATTTCTTCGCTTCCTTCGCTCCGATCCGGGCCGACCGGGCGTGGCGTGCGAGCACCGCAGCGGTCGCCGGGTGGGCCGGGCGGTCGGGCATGCCGGCGATCAGGGTCTCGTAGTAGGCGCGGAGCGAGGACCCCAGGCCCGCCCCTGGACCACCCGAAACCGCTCCGACAGCCGATCCGACATCCGGATCGTCGTCGTCGAGGCGGTCGAGGACCTGCGAGAGGTCGTCGTCGTCGAGGACCGCCATCACCGAGGCCCGGTCCGGTCCGATCGCCCGGAGGTCGAGCACGTGGATCTCCTGCTTGCTCCGATCGGGGATGATGAAGACGTTCCAGCCGGCGACACCGGCCAGCGCGACGGCCTGGATCGACACCGCCCGCACCGAACTGGTGGCATTGACCCACACGCCGGCTCCCTCCGCAACCAGCGGAGCGAGCGCCTCGGGGACCGAGGTGCTCGCCGCACCCGCTCCCTCCAGGCTGGTGAACCCAGCGGCGACGCAGACCTCGACCACCTCGACCCGACCGGTGGTCTCAGGGAGCTGCGCAGCCACCCTGCGGAGCACCTCGGCGACCGGACCGTGCAACGGGTCGTCGGAGTCGACCAGCAGGTGTAGCACCAGCGTCGAGTCGGACTCGGCGCGGTCCAGGATCGCCGGCAGCGGGGTGAGCTCACTCGACGGCGTGTCCGGGCGGTGTTCGACCACCCACTCGACGACCGTCGCCAGGTTGGCCTCATCCTCCAACCACTCGAGCCGCTGAGGACGGTCCGTCGGACAGTTCTCGACCGCGTCGAGCACACTCAACGACAACGCAGCGACGACGTGGACGCGCGGACCCGGTTCCCGGGAAGCGGCGGCTTCGGCCATCAGCAGCGGAAGCCCTGTACCTCGGCGCGGACGGCCGTGTCGTTCCCGAGGTTGGCGTCGTGGCGGTAGCGGGCGATCACCGTCGCCGCCGTGTTGCCCTGGACGTTCCGTGGATCCGCGTGAGGGTACCAACCGAACGGCCCGAAGTTCCCGTAGCGCCACAGCGCCGACTCCCGGAAGTCCCGAGGATCGCGCCGGTCGTGGTCCAGCGCCCGCTCCACCAGCTCGCACGCCGCCAGCACCGCCCACCACGGGTCGGTTTCAGCGACGGACTCCAGCGCCACCAGACGAGCACCCAGCGCGGCGACCGTGTGGTCACCGCCGAACACCCGGTCACGGAGTTCCTCGATGCGAGTGGCCACCCGGTGCTCCAGGTCCACCGAACCCCGTGACCGGACGACCTCGAGCGCCAGGTCGAAGCGGAGCGTCCTGACCAGTTGCTCGACGACCCCGGCCATCCTGCTGTCGTCGACCAAACGGGCCGTCGCACGCTGATGGTCGACGACGAGTCGGGTCGGGAGCTCACCGGGCGCCGCGTCGAGGAGCCGCTGGAGCGACGCCAGGTGGAACGGCAACCCGTTGCGCTGGGCGTAGTCCAGGCCGCCCACGATCAGGGCGAAGTTCATGGCGAGCGTGCCGGGACCGACCGCCACGACCACGCGATCGGCCCGGATGGGCTGCGGCCGCAGTCGCGCCAGTCCGTTGGCGACTCGATCCAGGTTGACGACGACATCGACCGGCTCGAGCTCCGCCCCGACCTGCTGCTGGTGGGACGGGTCGAGCGGCTCTCGGGTCGCCGCCGACGGGAAGAGCACCACGTCCGGGTAGGAGAGCGCCCGGAGGATCGCCTCGTGCATCGGTGCGTAGTCGCGTTCGCCGACCGCCATCAGCACCAGTGCGTACGGGACCGACGACCAGACCGCATCCACGTCGCCGAACCACAAGGTGTCGGTCGGCGGGATCTCCTCGGGCAGGTCGACGAATGCCGGCGTCCCCGAGCGCACTGCGGGCCACTCTGGAAACCCGAGCCGGCCGAACACCGGATCGGCGACGCGCGGGAACGGCACGTGACGATGGATCCGGTCGACGGACAGGCGATCCGAGACCCAGTGGGCTCGCGATCGAAGCTCCTCCGGTAGGAAGTCGGACAGCACCGAGGCGCTCTGGTCGGCCCAGTCGAGCAGTGGTTCGAGCGCATCCCGCTCCATGCGCTCGTAGCGCCCGAGCGGCCGCCCGGCACCGAAGCGGTGGTCCATGGCGTCGGTCTGCAGCCGAACTGGTCCGTTCGCTGGGTTCGTCAGAACGTTGTGCCGGAGGGCGAACGCGGCCCGGAGCACGGGGCGCACCAGCGCGATACCGGAGTGATCACCGCGATCGAGTCGCGCGTACATCGAGCGCGCGAGCCGCCTGACCTGCTCGTCGAGTCCGGCCGGCACCGGGTCGACCAGGGTGACACCGTCCTCTGCCGACTCGAGCAGATCAGCCGTCGAGCCGGACGGCCACTCGCTCGGATCCAGACCGGCGATGGCGCGGAACTGACGCTGCCGAGCCAGCAACGGAACCAGACCGTCGTCGACCTCGATGGTCACGCGCTGCAGCTCGTCCCCGTGCGGGTCGAGGAGGCTGGGCAACCGGGAACCGGCCACCGCGCCCAGGAACGTCCACACGACCATCTGCACCGCACCGGCGAGCACCAGGTCGATCTGGGATGTCGCGTCGAGGGCACGCACCACTGCCGACACCTGCTCGACGAACTCGGCGAGCGAGAACGATGTGCACTCCACGACCGTGACCGCCACCGGCCGTCCCACCAGTTGCGTCCACTCATCGGGGGTGAGATGCTCCAGGATCCGGGCGTGTCCGATGGTGTCACCGGGGTGGTCCTGGTTCGTCGCCACCAGCACCACTTCGGAGTGCGCGAGCTCACGCAGGACCCGGAGGAGAGGCGGGCCGGCACGGTGCTCGGCCTCGGGCCGGGTGCGGCCCAGCTCCTGGAGGGCCTGCTGACGGTCTCCCGCTCCCAGCTGCTCGCTGACCCGCTGGAGGACCTCGCCGTAGTCGGTGGAGATGACACCCAGGTCGCCGGCCCCCAGCACGTGCAACACGACTCCGCTCACGGGAACACGCACCCCTCGATCACGGCCCCGACGCTGGTGCCGAGCAGCGCCCACACGTGTCGTGGGCGGTCAGCCCGGCGGGCACCGCTGTCGATGCCCGCTGCTCGTTGGTCACCGGAATCCGTCATCGTCCGCTCCCTCACTCCCTCGCCTGACGCTAGCCGCACCCGAGTGGAGCCGACGAGTCCGAGCGGGAGCAGTTCGGTGTCACATCCCAGCGGCCGGATCCTGTCAGTCGTGAGCCCGAGCAAACCGGGCCACGCCCCGCCCAACCGGACGCTGACCGTCACACCCAGGACGGGCCCCG
>CAIYGQ010000045.1 GCA_903925745.1 uncultured Actinomycetes bacterium
GCCGCCCGACGGCATCCGCCGAGCTGCCTGCCGCGCCGAACGACGGCAGCAACTCCACGACCCGGGTGTCGGGACCGAGGAGCCCCTCTCCGATCAGCTGCCACACGGTGGCCGCGATCCACGCCTTGGTGCACGAGAAGAGCGAGAACCGTGTGGTGTCCGACGCCGTCCCGAACGACTCGAAGGCCAGTAGCTGGCCGTCGCGGGCGAGTGCGAACTGTGCCGCCAGTGCCAGACCGTCGTCGACCTCCCGGCGGACTCGGTCCCGGAGTTCCTGCAGGGCGGTCGGGTCCAGCCCGTGGCCGTTCGTCACCCCGGGGAACGTAGTCGCGGCCGCTACGATGCGCCCCCGATGCCGCCCGCGCCGTCCGCGCCGTCGGGCCCAACGGCACCGGGAGGCGCCCGTGTTCGACCTGACCGATCGAGTCGTCGTGGTCACCGGCGGGAACGCCGGGATCGGTCTGGGCATGGCCCGGGCACTCGTTGCGGCCGATGCCACCGTGGTGGTGTGGGGTCGGCGGGCCGACCGCAACGCCTCGGCGGTCGACGAGCTGCGAGCGCTGGGTGGGCTCGCCGGTGCGGTTGAGGTCGACGTCGCCGACGAGGAACAGGTCGACGCCGCGACGGCGGCGACCCTGGAGCGGTTCGGTCGCATCGACACGATGATCGCGAACGCCGGGATCGGTGGTGGCGCCCCGATCACCGAGCAGACGCTCGAGGGGTGGCGCCGGGTGCTGTCGGTGAACCTCGACGGCGCCTTCCTGTGCTTCCGGGCGGCGGCCCGGCACATGGTCGAACGGGGTGACGGAGGCTCGCTGGTCGGCGTGTCGTCGACGAGCGCCATTCACGGCGCCCCAGCGAACCAGGCGTACTCGGTGTCGAGGACGGGCGTGCTGTCGCTCGTCCGGGGTCTGGCGGTCGAACTGGCCCGTCACGGGATCCGGGCCAACTCGCTCGTGCCGGGATGGACCGAGACCGACCTGACGGCGCCCCTGCTCGGCTGGGAGCGGTTCGTGGACGCCACGACCGCCCGGACCCCCGTCCGTCGCTGGGGCACACCCGACGACTTCGGTGCAGCCGCCGTGTTCCTGTCCGACCCGACGCTCACGTTCCACACCGGCGACGCCGTCGTCGTCGACGGGGGCTACACGGTCTTCTGAGCGTGCCGGGTTCGGTCCGACCCGGCCTCCATCCCACGGGTTCGTTCACCACACGGGTTCGTTCACCGCCTGATCACCGTCCGGTCGCCCGCCGGACACAGTGCGGCCGTAGCCTCGCCGGTCGTGGGACGGCTCGACACGATGCTCGACGAGGCGCCGATGTCACGCCTGCACTGGCGGGTGTGGCTGTTGTCGGCGACGGGCATCATGCTCGACGGGTTCGACTTCTTCATCATCGGTGTTGCGACTCCGTTGATCGCCGAGGACCTGGGCGCGTCACCAACCGAGATCGGGCTGGTCTCCTCGGCCGCAGTGGTCGGAGCGATCTTCGGTGCCTTCGGGCTCGGCCGGCTCACCGACCGTATCGGGCGCAGCCTGGCGTTCCGGCTCGACCTGGGACTGTTCGTCGTGTTCGCGCTGCTGTCCGGCCTGGCGTGGAGCATCCCCGTGCTCATCGCGTTCCGATTCATCCTCGGGGTCGGGGTGGGCGCCGACTATCCGATCAGCGCCTCGTACGTCTCGGAGATCGCGCCCGCCCGCCTCCGGGTGCGGCTGCTCGTTGGGGCCTTCGCGTTCCAGGCCGTGGGGCAGGTGCTCGGAGCGCTCGTCGGGTTGCTCATCCTGGTGAGCACCGAGTCGGTGAGCTCGTGGCGCTGGATGCTGGCCTTCGGGGCGGTGCCGGCACTCCTGATCGTCGTCCTGCGTCGCGGCGTGCCCGAGAGTCCGCGGTGGTTGGCCGACCAGGGCCAGCACGAGGAGGCGGCGCTCGTCGTCGGGTCGTTCCTCGGTCACCCCGTCGACGTCACCGTGCTGGAGGAGGCCGCGGCCGAGGACGCCGCGCCTGCAGCGTCGATCCGGGACCTGTTCCGGAGCGGACTCCGTCGCCTGACCGTCCTCACCACGATCCCGTGGTTCCTCATGGACGTCGCCACCTACGGGGTCGGGGTGTTCACGCCCACCATCCTGGCCGCCCTGGCGATCCGGGGGAACGGGACGTTCCTGTCCGACGACATCGCCTCGACGAAGGGAGCGGTCGTCATCGACCTCTTCCTGATCGTGGGGTTCGCTCTCGCGCTCGTGATCGTCACTCGCGTGCGCCACACCAGCATGCAGATCGTCGGGTTCGGACTCATGGCGGTCGGCCTGGCGACGCTCGCCCTCTCGACCGGGTTGCCCGGCGGGGGCGACCAGCACCTGCTCCTGGTCTTCGGAGGGTTCATCCTGTTCAACGTGGCGATGAACGCCGGACCGAACTCCACGACGTTCCTGCTCCCGGCCGAGGTCTTCCCGACGCGTGTCCGGGCCACCGGTCACGGTGTGGCCACGGCCGCCGGCAAGTTCGGCGCTGCGGTCGGGGTGTTCCTCTTCCCGATCGTGCAGGCCGACCTGGGCCTGCCGGTGCTGTTGGTGATCGTCGCCGGAGGTTGCGTGCTCGCGGCGGCGGTCACCGCAGTCGCCCGGGCTGGAGTCGTCGCCGCCGACGGGGTGTTCGCCGGCCAGTCCCCACCCTGAGTCCGGCTCCGGCCGGGGCGGGGAACGGGTCCACCCGGGCGACGGGGACGGGGTCCGGCGTCCTGCTCGGGTGGGGTCTGCTCCGTAGCGGCGCGTGCCGCCGCCGAGCCCGACCGTGGAGCCGAGGGGAGTCGACATGAAGGTGGTCGTGAACTTCGACCTGTGCGAGTCCAACGCCGTGTGCATGGGGATCGCACCCGAGGTCTTCGAGGTGCGGGACGACGACTTCCTCTACGTCCTCCAGGAGGAGCCGGCCGAGGAGCTGCGCGGGAAGGTCGAGGAGGCCGCCCGCCGGTGTCCCAAGCAGGCCATCGCGATCGAGGACTGAGTCGGGCCACCGGTCCGGGCCACCACCCCGCAGGACGCAGGAATCCCGTGTCGCCGATCGTCGTCGTCGGCGCGTCACTGGCCGGCCTCAGCGCCGTCGATGCGATCCGCGGGAGCGGCCACGACGGTGACGTCGTCGTGCTCGACGCGGCGGCCGAGCTGCCGAGCGATCGGCCGCCGCTGTCCAAGCAGGTGCTCGCGGGCACCATGGAGCCCGCCGCTGCCCACCAGCCCCTCGCCAACCGCCTCGAGGAACTCGACGTCGACCTGCGACTCGGCTGCCGGGTGGAGTCCCTCGACGCCACCGCACTCCGACTGGACCTGCGGGACGGCACCTCGCTGAACGCCTCCGGTGTCGTCGTCGCCACGGGTGCGACGCCCCGGTCGCTCCCGGGTCCGTCGCTGCAGGGGGTCCACGTCCTGCGGACGCTGGAGGACAGCCTCGCACTGCGTGCCGACCTTCTGTCGGGCCCGGACCGGGTGGCGGTGATCGGCGCCGGGTTCATCGGAGCCGAGGTGGCGGCCACCTGTCGCGAGCTCGGGCTCGAGGTCACGCTCATCGAGGCGGCGTCCGCGCCCATGGTCCGGGTGCTCCCGGTGGCGGTCGGTTCGTTCGTTGCGGACCTCCACCGGGACCACGGCGTGGACGTCCGGCTCGGCGTCGGTGTGGAGGGGCTCGTCGCCGACGGTGAGCGGGTCCGGGGCGTGGCGCTGGCCGACGGCACCTCCGTCGACGCGACCGTGGTGGTCGTCGGGATCGGCGTGGTGCCGGACGTGGCCTGGCTGGACGGCTCGGGTGTCCCGGTCGGCAACGGGGTGACCTGTGACGAGACGTGCCTGGCGGCGCCGGGCGTCGTCGCCGCCGGCGACGTCGCCGAGTGGTTCAACCCCCACTTCGGCGAACGCATGCGGGTTGAGCAGTGGGAGCACGCCATCGAGCAGGGCGCTGCGGCGGGGCGCCGGCTGCTGGCCGCCGACACCGACGCCGTGCCGTTCCCGAGCGTCCCCTGGTTCTGGTCCGACCAGTACGACCGCAAGCTCCAGATGGCCGGTCGGCCCGCGGCCACCGACGAGGCACACGTGCTCGAGGGCTCGTTCGAGGACCAGCGCTTCGTCGTGGCCTTCCGGCGCGGTGACCGCTGCACCGGCGTGCTCGGGGTCAACCGCCCACGCCACGTCGTCCAGGCGCGGATGCGGCTCACCGAGTCGCTCGACTGGGCGCCGATCGAGGAGTTGCTGGCGTGACCGTCTTCTGGTGGCTGATCGCCGCCACGCTCGGCGTGGCCATCGCCGACTGGTGGGCGGTGTACGCGGAGCGAAAGCCCGCCGAGTACGTCCTGAAGCCGCTGACCATGGTCGTCCTGATCGCCGCGGTGCTGGTGCTGGGGGACCCCGCCTCCGAGGCGGCCCGCTGGTGGCTGGTCGCCGGCCTGGTCTGCTCGCTCGCCGGGGACGTGTTCCTGATGCTCGAGGACCTGTTCGTTCCGGGCCTGGCGTCGTTCCTGTTGGGGCACCTCTGCTACATCGTCGCGCTGGCCAACCTGGGACTGGACCGCACCGCGCTCCTGGTCGGCATCGTCGTCGTCGTGCTCAGCACCGCCGCCGTCGGCCGCATCGTGGTGCTCGGCGCCCGACGGACCGACCGGCGACTCACCGCACCCGTGGCGGCCTACATCACCGCGATCTCGGTCATGGTGGCGTGTGCGATCGGGACGACGATCCCGTTCGCCATCGCCGGGGCGCTGTTGTTCTACCTGTCCGACGCCTGCATCGGATGGAGTCGTTTCGTCTCGCCCTTCACGCAGAGCCGCATGGCGATCATCACCACCTACCACCTCGGCCAGGTCGGTCTGGTGCTCGGACTGGCGGCGGCCACGTGACGCCGCCACCCGAGGTCCTGGAGGTCGTCCCCGACATCGTCGAGCTCCGCCGGAGCATCCACCGCCACCCTGAGCTCGGCCTGGACACGCCGAGGACCCAGTCGCTGGTGCTCGAGGCGCTGGACGGGCTCGGGCTCCGGGTCCGGACCGGCCGGGCCACCACCTCGGTCGTCGCCGACCTGGAGGGTGGCGACGGACCCACCGTCCTGCTGCGGGCCGACATGGACGCGCTCGCCCTGGACGAGGACACCGACCTGGACTTCACGAGCGTCGAGTCCGGCCGGATGCACGCTTGCGGCCACGACGCCCACACCGCCATGCTCGTCGGTGCGGCCCGGGTGCTCGCCGCTCGTCGGGATGAACTTCCCGGTCGGGTCCGCTTCATGTTCCAGCCCGGAGAGGAGGGCTGGGGCGGCGCGAAGGTGATGATCGACGAGGGCGTCCTCGACGGGGTCGACGCCGCCTTCGCACTCCACGTCTCACCCAACCTCCGCACCGGGGGGATCGCGTGGCGGCGTGGCGCCCTGCTCGCATCGTCCGACGAGTTCGCCATCGACATCGTGGGTCGTGGCGGCCACGCCTCGTCGCCCCACTGGGCCGTCGACCCGGTGCCCGTCGCGTGCGAGGTCGTCCTGGCGCTCCAGTCGATGGTCACCCGGAGCGTCCACGCGTTCGACCCGGCCGTCGTCGGGGTCAGCCGGATACGCGCCGGGACGACGCACAACGTGATCCCGGAACGGGCGTCTCTGCTCGGCACGGTCCGGGCCGTCAGTGAGCACACCCGCAGCCACGTCCTGGACCGCATCCGGCAGGTCACCGACGGCATCGCCGCCGCGCACGGCTGCACCGCAGAGCTCCAGATCCACGAGGGCTACCCGGTGACGGTGAACGACGACCGGGCGGTCGGGTTCATGGTCGACGTCGCCCGGGGGGTCGTGGGTGACGCCCCGGTCCTCGAGCTGCCGTCGCCCATGATGGGATCCGAGGACTTCTCCTACGTGTTGCAGCAGGTGCCCGGGGCGATGTGCTTCCTGGGTGCCTGCCCGCCGGACCTGCGCAACCCGTTGGCCGCACCGGCGTGCCACTCGAACCGGATGGTGATCGACGAGCAGGCCATGGCGACGGGCGTGGCGCTCCACGCGGCGCTCGCAGCCGGCTACCTCAGCCGGGGTGGTTCGTTCGGCTGAGCCGCTCGGCCACCCGAACCGACACCCACATCCGTTCCACGTGCTGGTCCAGCGACCGTCCGGCGTCTGCCGGTCGCTCGGCGGCCAGGAAGGCGTCGATGCGCCCGGCCAGTTCACGATCGGTGAACCAGGTGATCCCCTCGAGCATCCGGGCCAGCCCTCCGACGGAGAACCCGTCCACGATGGACGCCCACCGTTCGGCGACCCGGTCCCACACCAGTGCGCCGAGCGTCCGGTGCTGGAGTGCCCGCCGCAGCAGGTGGGGCCGGTCCTGGGACCGGACCTCGTCGAAGGCCAGCTCGATCGACCGGAGCAGGTCCGTCGGCTCCGGTGTGTCCACCAGGTGGTGCAGGTGGCGCACCTCGTCCTGGGGGTGGGCGGCCGTCCGCCACCGGCGCTCGATCTCCCGGTGGTCGGCCGGGGTGGCGATCCGGGCGACGACGTCGAGGGCGGCCGAGCGCAGCGCCGGATCCCCCTCGTCGTGGTCGAACAGGAGCCGGGCCCGGGCCCGCACCCCGTCGTCGGCGCCGGTGCCACCCGCCAGTGCGAACGCGACCGACCTGATCGTCCGGACGCGTTCGTCCCGAGGTTCGCCGTCGGCGTCGAAGGACTGGGCGATTGACTCCAGGCGGGCACCCGCGAGTCGGCGGGCGAGTCCTCGGACCGCTGGTCGGTCCTGCACGTCGACCAGGCGCGTCAGGTCGTCCAGCACCCCAGCCACCCGTCGCCACACCGGCGGATGGGGCGAGTCGACGGCGATGGCCGCGACGAGTTCCAACAGGTGCTCGACCGGTGTGTGCCCGGACAGCAACCCCGCCCACGCGTCGTCGAGCAGGACGAAGCGCTCCAGCGCCGGCCGGTCGGCCCGCGCCAGTCGCAGCGCGTCCCCCGGGTCGAGGCGGGTCCGGAAGAAGCCGTCGCCCCCGGTGTTCGGCTGGACCCAGTTCGGCGTGCCGCCCAGGTCCACCTCCACGGTGTCCTCCAGGAGGATCCGGTCGGTGCGGAGCCGCCCGTCGATCGACGAGGTGACGACGAGCGGCACCGGCCACGTCGAGGGGTCCCGGTCCCCGGGGGCCACGGAGGCGCGTCGCTGCGACAGCCGGGCCCCGCGTTCGGTCGGCTCGACGCCGACCTCGGGGTGGCCGCCCTGGAACACCCAGGCGTCCATCGTGCGTCGAACCGGCTCGCCGGTCTCGGCCTCGAGCGCATCCCACAGGTCGGTCGTCTCGGTCGACCCGTGGGCATGGCGACGCAGGTAGGCGCGGATCCCGTCCCGGAACCGCTCGGCGCCCAGGTAGCGCTCGAGCATCCTGACCACCGACGCCCCCTTCTCGTAGGTGAGCACGTCGAACATCCCCTCGGCGTCGGCGGGCGTGTGCACCGGGTACTCGATGGCGCGCGTCGAGGAGAGCGCGTCGGTGTCGAACGCCGCCGCCCGCAGCAGACCGAACGCGGTCCAGCAGTCCCACTCCTCCCGGAACGCGGCGCTCGCCGCGACCTCCATGAACGTCGCGAAGGCCTCGTTGAGCCAGAGGCCGTTCCACCAGCGCATGGTGACCAGGTCCCCGAACCACATGTGGGCCAGCTCGTGGTTGACCACGTCGGCGACCCGCTGCAGGTCGGCCTGGGTGGCGTCGTCGGGGTCGATCAGCAACAGGACCTCGCGGAACGTGATGCACCCCAGGTTCTCCATGGCGCCGAAGGCGAAGTCGGGCACGGCGACCAGGTCGACCTTGTCGCCCGGGTAGGGGAGGTCGTAGTAGTCCTCGAAGTGGTCCAGCGCCGCGACCGCGACCTCCAGCGCGAACGCCGTCAGGTGGCCCTGCCCCGGTCGGTGCACGATCCGCAGCGGGGTCCGACCGCGCCGCTCCGTGTCGGCCGGGAGCTCGGTGACCTCGAGCGGTCCGACGACGAGGGCGATCAGGTAGGTGGACAGCGGGATGGTGGTCGCGAAGTCCGTCCGGACGCGACCGTGACCCAGGTCGGTGCGGCCGACCGCCGCGGTGTTGGAGACGACGAGGTCCGTCGCAGCGGCCACGACCGACAGGGCGAAGGTGGCCTTCAGGGCCGGTTCGTCGAAGCACGGGAACGCCCGTCGGGCGTGGGTGGACTCGAACTGCGTCACGGCCAGGGCACGCTCGACACTGCTGCCGTCGTCGTCGACGTGGGTGTAGGTGGAGCGGTAGAGCCCGACGAGACCGTCGGACAGGGTGCTGCGCCACTCCAGGTGGAGCCGGACCGGACCCGGCCCGATCGTGCCGCCGGTGCGCACGACGATCTGCTCGACCGAAGGGTGGGCCTCCACGGTCGCCGCCACCGGTCCGGGTGTCGGTTCGTCGGGACCGTCGATGTGGGCGAGCGTCACCTCCAGGTCGAGCGCGTGGAGCCGGAGCTCGGTGAGCGGCTCGTCGACCAGGAGCTCCACCCGGACGACCCCGGTGGTCGCTCCGCTGGCGAGGTCGATGTCGAGCAGGAGGTCGTAGTGGCGGGGCCGGACCCGCGGGTCCAGTCGGAGGGGTGGGATCCCCGTGTCCTCCCGCTCGTCGGCATCCACGGTCCTCGGGTCCTCCTGTCGGGCCTGACGCCCGGGCACCCGGGCCCGTCGGGCCCTGCCGGCGAGCGAAGCGTAGCGACGCCCCCGACCTGCCGGGCCCGCCGGGCGCGCCGGGTCGCCCGGTCGTCCTGGTCCGGTACTGTGCCGACGTGTCCGACTGCTTCGAGCTGACCGTCTCCGACCACGTCGCCCACCTGCGGCTCAACCGCCCTGACGAGCTGAACACGATGGTGCCGGCGTTCTGGGCCGACCTGCCCCGGATCGTCCGCGACCTCGACGCCCGGGCTTCGGCCCGGGTGCTGGTGATCTCCTCGACCGGTCGGCACTTCAGCGCCGGCATGGACCTGTCGGTCTTCACCGGCGGATCCGGCATCGGCGGCGGAGGCGACGTCCGGGAGGAGGGTCGCCGCCGGGCCCACGTCTGGATGCTCGTCCAGCAGCTCCAGGAGTCCTTCACCGTGCTCGAGACGTGCCGCATGCCGGTGCTCGTCGCGATCCAGGGGGGATGCATCGGCGGTGCGGTCGACATGGTGACCGCGGCCGACGCCCGGTACTGCACCGAGGACGCCTTCTTCTGCGTCCAGGAGATCAACATCGGCATGACCGCGGACGTCGGCACGCTGCAGCGCCTCCCGAAGCTCATCCCCGAGGGAGTCGCTCGGGAGCTCGCCTACACGGGTGACCGGATGCCGGCCGACCGGGCCCTCGCCTGCGGCCTGGTCAACCGGGTCCATCCCGACCACGAGTCCATGGTCGAGGACGTCCTGGCCATCGCCGGGCGCATCGCCCGGCACTCACCCCTGGCCGTCTGGGGCACGAAGGAGATGCTGAACTACACCCGTGACCACTCGGTCGCCGACGCGCTGCGCTACCAGGCCGGGTGGCAGTCGGGCATGTTCCAGCCCACCGACATGCTGGAGGAGTTCTCGGCGAAGTCCGAGGGCCGGGCCCCGACCTTCGAGGACCTGCCCCCCCGACCGGGCGAGCTCTGAGCGTCGAACGACGGTGCCGCTCAGGACTGCGAGCGGCCCCGCTCGACCACGGCGCGGCGCCGCTCGTCGAAGTCGGCTGCGTCCCGTGACCCCAACCACTCGCGGCTCCGCTCCTGTTCCAGCTCGAGCGCATCACCGTCGGTGAGCAGGGCGCCGTCGCGGTAGGTGGACAGCAGCTGGGCGACGCCCGCCGGATCGTTGCTGGCGATGTCCCGGGCGAGCGCCCGGCAGCGGGGGAGCAGGTCGTCGTGGGCGACGACGTGGTTGACCAGGCCCCACTCGTAGGCGGTGGCGGCGTCCAGGAAGTTGCCGGTGGTCGACAGCTCGACCGCTCGACGCACGCCGACGGCCTGGGGCAACAGCACCGTCATGCCCCAGCCGGGCATGATCCCGACCCGGGCGTGGGTGTCGGCGAACCGCGCCCGTTCCGAGGCCACCAGGAAGTCGCAGGCGAGCGCCAGTTCGAAGCCGCCGGTGACGGCGACGCCGTTGACCGCCCCGATCACGGGCGTGCGCATGGTCGGGATCGGTCGCCGGTAGTCGCTGGCCCCCGAGAACCCGGCGTCGAGCGAATCGGGTGCCGCCGACAGCTCGACCAGGTCGAGTCCGGCGCAGAACGCGGGGTCGGACCCGGTCAGGACCACCGCGTGGACCGCGGCGTCGGCGTCGAGTTCGGCGAGCACGTGGTGCAGTGCCCGTCGCAGCGCCGCGTTCAGTGCGTTGCGCGCCTGCGGTCGGTGCATGGTGACCACGGCGTGGTCGTCGGCCCGCTCCACGAGCAGGACGTCGTCGATCGTCTCCACGGTCACGGGCGGCCTCCGATCCTGGTCACCACCGGGTTCCTAGACCTCATCCTTGTCGAGGGGCGGGAGGAAC
>CAIYGQ010000046.1 GCA_903925745.1 uncultured Actinomycetes bacterium
CCACACCTGCGCCGTCAGGTTCGACAGCACGGGCCGCTGCTGGGGAAGCAACTTCACGGGTCAGATCGGTGACGGATCGACCGGCACCGACCGCACCACACCGACCGCCGTGTCCGGGCTCACCGGTGCCACCCGCGTCAGTGCCGGTGGGGGCTTCGCGTGCGCGCACCTGGTGGACAGCACCGTCGAGTGCTGGGGCGACAACACCTACGGCCAGCTCGGCGACGGCACCACCACGCTGCGCCTCACGCCCACCGCCGTCTCCGGCCTCACCGGCGTCGTCCAGATCAGTGCCGGCGGCTACCACGCCTGTGCTGCCGTCGCCGACGGGACAGCCCGCTGCTGGGGCTACAATTTCTTCGGAGCGCTCGGTGACGGCACGAACATTCAGCGGGAGTCACCGACACTCGTGACCGGCCTCCCCTGACCCCACTCCCGACATAGGGGTCGCGCGCGGGGGACGTGTCGCGCGGCTCAGCCGCAGATCGCTGCGACCCGGTCGACGGTGACCCGTTCAGCGACGGTGGTCGGCGCAGCGGATGGCCGCGGCACCGAGTTGCGCGATCCGCATGTCACCGACCGGGGTGCCGCTCCCCCGGTTGCACACGTAGGCGACGCTGAGCTCACGGGTCGGGTCGCACCAGGCGCCCGATCCACCCAGGCCGAAGTGGCCGAACGCCGTTCCGACGGTGCCCGTGGTGGTGAACACCCGGTGGTACCCGAGCCGCCAGTCCATGGGCATGACCAGCACCAGGTCGCTGCCGCGACCCCGGACTCGTGACATCGTCCGGACCTGCCCGGGCGACAGGATCCGCACGCCGTCGACCGCACCGTGGCCGGCGATGGCGGCGTACAGCTTGGCGAGCGACCTCGCCGTGAAGAACCCGTTGGCCGCCGGGATCTCGGCGTCCATCACCTCGGGTGAGGCGAACACCTCGTCGACGCCACGCGGCGCCAGTGCGTTGGCCAGTCGCCGCGTGTTGACCGGGCCCGGGAGCGCCGAGACGACCTTCCCCATCTGCTTGGACACCCGCTTCTCGATCCGGCGCAGCGGCTTCCACGGGGACCTCGGCAGCGACAGCGGCTGGAGCGGTGCGACCCGGTGGCGCTGGTCGGCGGGCAGGCCGACGCTCAGGCCGTCCAGACCGAGCGGCTCGGCCAACTCGGTGCGCACCACGTCACCGACGCTTCGACCGGTCACCCGTCGGACCAGCTCACCAGCCAGCCAGCCGTAGGTGAGCGCGTGGTAGCCGTGCCGGGTGCCCGGCTCGTAGGCCGGGGTCGCCGCAGCCAGCGCAGCCGTCATGCGGTCCCAGTCGAGCATCGCCGTGGCGTCAGGAACCAGGCTGCGGATCCGGTGCAGGCCCGCCGAGTGCGTCATCACGTGGGTGACCGTGAGCCGCTCCTTGCCGGCGGCGGCGAACTCGGGCCAGTAGTCGGCGACCGGCGCGTCCAGGTCGATCTCGCCCCGGTCGGCGAGCACGTGCACCGCCGAGGAGGCCACCCCCTTGGTGGTCGAGAAGCACATGGCGAGCGTGTCGCGCTGCCACGGGATCGGACTCCCGTCGACGTCGGTGTCCTTGGTCCCGCCCCACAGGTCGACCACCTTGACACCCCGGTGGTAGACGCTGATCGCCGCGCCGCCGGTGGTGCGAGCCAGCTGTTTGCGGAACGCAGCGCGCACGTCGTCGAAGTCGTCGTGCACCTCGCCGGAGACCACCCCCTGGAAGGTCACCTGCCCCACGTCGGTCGCCACTGGCTGCCCCATAGAGGATTCCTACCCTAGGAACTGGCCCGATCCGGCTGGGTGATCCTGCCCCCTCCCTGCCCCAGCGCCCCGCCCCCCGCCCGCTCTGTGGTGCGAGCTACATGGACATCCATGTCGCTCGCACCACAGAGCGGGGAATGAGCGGCGGCGGTCTCGCGGACACCGTGTCGGATTGGTCGTCTAGCGTGCATCCGGCAGTGGGCGATGTGTCGATACGCGGGAGGGCG
>CAIYGQ010000047.1 GCA_903925745.1 uncultured Actinomycetes bacterium
AACTCGTCACGATGCTCGAGGCCGACCACGGACCGGGCGGGTGGTTCCACGTGATCCTGATGGCGTGGATGGTCTGGTGGGCGTGGTCCCAGTTCACCTGGGCCGGCAACGCGATCGACCTGGACCACCGCCCGACCCGCGTGGCGGTGCTCACGCTCACCGGCGTCACCCTGTTGTTCGCCGCCGCGTTGCCCGGGGCGTTCGGCCCGGGTGGCGGCTGGCGCTTTGCCGTGCCCTACGTGACGGTGCGGCTCGCCGCACTCGCCCTGTACTGGACCGGTCTCCGCCACGACCCCGAGCACCAGGCGGCGCTGCGCTCCTTCATACCGATCGCCACGATCTCTCCGCTGGTGATCCTGGTCGGGGCCGCCACTCCGCCGAACGTCCGGCAGTGGGTGTGGCTCGTCGCGGTCATCATCGACGTCACCTCGGCGCTCGCGGCGGGGCGGGGCGAGTTCCGGGTGTCACCCGGCCACTTCGCCGAACGGCACGGCCTGTTCGTCATCATCGCCCTGGGTGAGGCCGTGATCGGCGTCGGCGCCACTCTGGCCGGCCTGGAGGTGACACCGGTCGTCGTCGGGATGACGGCAGCCGCCTTCGTGATCATCGCCAGTCAGTGGTGGGGCTACTTCGACTGGGTGCAGGGGGCGGCCGAAGCCCGGCTCGCCGGCGAGCACGACCTCCGGCGCCGTGGCCACCTGGCCCGTGACCTGTTCAGCTTCGGCCACCTGCCGATCGTGCTCGGCACGGTGGTCCTGGCGGCGGGACTGGAACACGCGCTCGCCCACCCCGACGAGACACTCGACGGCGTGGGGCGCACCATGGTCGGCGTGGGACTGGGACTGTTCCTGTTCGGCTTCATCGCCGGCAACGCCCGGGCAACAGGCCGGGTGCTGCCCGAACGCGTGGTGGCGGTCGTCGCGGTCGCCATCGGCGTCGGAGTCATCGCGCCCTTCGTCCCGGCGCTGGTCCTGCTCTGGATGCTCGCCGGGACGCTGGTGGTACTCGCCGGCGTCGAAACGGCCCGCCACCACCGGAGCGAACCGGAACCCACCGGACCCTGACGGGCGCTCCCGGCCGTTCCGCCACCCGGAACCGGGTGCGTCGCGGCCGACACGGCGGCGGTGGCCGCACCGAGGGTGGTTGTGTTAACACTCTCACGGAGCGGAGTCAGGCGGGCAGGGGCGACGTGAACGAGCCGAGGATCGGGATCCACTGGAGCCAGCTGGTCCTGGGCGTCCTGCTGGTCGCCGTCCTGACCGGACTCGTCCTCCACGCGGTCGACACCCAGCAGGACGGCCAGGACGTCAACGTCGCACTCATCCAACTCGAGGCCGACTCGGGTTCGCTGATCCAGGCCCAGGAGCGCGCGCTCGACCTGTACGACGCAGTGGAGGCCTGGGAGACCGGTGGCCCCCACGGTGCGATCACGGCGACGCTCGCTGAGCTCGACGAGGTGCTGGCCTCCACGAACGCCGCCGGCACGCCGGTCGACCAGCTCGTGGGACCGTCGTTCCTCACAGCACTGGAGGGCCTCCGTCCCACGATCGCCGATCCCCGCTCGGACCCGGCGACGGCGCTGGAGCCCATCGAGACGTTCGAACGAGCGGCGGTCGAACTGAGCCGGGCCTACGAGGAACTGCTGGACCCCCGCAACCGCGTCGAGATCCTCGGCGCGACCGAACACGACGAACGAGGTGTGGTCCTGGTGCTGCTCGTCGTCGGCCTCGGACTCGCCCTCGGGGTCATCACCGTGCTCCGGAGCCGCTCGGTGTATCGATCCTCCAGGGAACGCTTCGAACGGGACCGCGAGGAACTGGCCCGGGCATCGGTCCTGGAGTTCGGCGAGGCGGAGATCCTGGCCGGGATCGTCGAGGGAGACGACGTCGCCGACCTGATCACCCGGGTGCTCGACCTGGCCGATCGCCTCACCGGACTCCGCTTCCGGTTCGTGCGCACCGCCGAGGGGTCGGGGATCACGCTGCCAGCGGTCGTCACAGGACCCGGGTCGAGCGACGCCCCCACGATCGGGAAGGTCGAGGGTCCGCTGTCGTCGGGAACGAGTTGGCCGATCAGGGCCGGAGTCGGCGCACAGATCGGGGTCCTCGAGCTCGACGGGCCCCACCGTGAACGCGGCGTCGACGAGCGGACCGATGCGGTCGCACGGCGCTGCGCCGACCTGATCGCGCTCGTGGTCGACCGATCGCTCGCCGAACAGCAGCTGGTCCACCGGGCGAACCACGACGCGCTGACCGGGATGCCCAACCGTTCGCGCCTGCTGGAGGTGGTGGCCGATGAGCTCGACGCGCACCACCGAGACCCGGAGCACGAGGTGGCGCTGGTCTTCTGCGACCTGGACCGCTTCAAGCTCGTCAACGACTCACTCGGTCACCGCACCGGCGACGAACTGCTCCAGGCGGTCGGGCGACGGCTCACTGCGAGCGTCGAGGGCTCAGGGACGACCGTGTTCCGACTCGGGGGCGATGAGTTCGTGGCGGTGTGCGCCGGGCCCGGGGCGGGCGACCGGGCGGTCGCCCAGGCCGAGGAGCTCTCGAACACGCTCGCCAATCGATTCGTGATCGACGGGTCCGACCTGTTCGTGGGCGCCAGCTTCGGGATCGCCCTCGCCGGCCGCGGCGTCGCCACGTCCGAGTCACTGCTCCGGAACGCCGACATCGCCATGTACGCGTCGAAGCAGGACCCGCTGAGCGTGGTGACGGTGTACGACGACGACCTGGCGGCTGGCCTGTCGGCGCAACTCGAGATGGACGCCGCGCTCCGCTCCACCCTCGAGGGCGACGGCATGACCGTGCACTTCCAGCCCCTGGTCGACGTCGCCTCGGGGACGTCGATCGGTGTCGAGGCACTGGTGCGGTGGGACCGCGGCGACCGCCTCCTCTACCCCGACGAGTTCCTGCCCGTCGCCCGGGCCCACGGCCTGATGGGGGACCTCGGTCGCTCGGTCATCCATCGGTCGCTGCGGGCGATGCGCTCCGTGGCCGACGAGCTGCCGGGCTTCTCGCTCTGGGTCAACGTCGACCTGCTGCAACTCCGCGACCCCGGGTTCCCGGCCATGCTCGCCGACGAGCTGCGGGATGCCGGCATCGCAGCCGCCGACGTCGTGCTCGAACTCAGCGAGGCGGACTTCCTCGACTTCGGACAGATCACCGACGTGATCGAACAGCTCCGGGCCATGGGGGTTCGACTGGCGGTCGACGACTTCGGGACCGGGTACTCCTCGATCGTCCGGTTGACCGAGCTGCCGATCGACATCGTCAAGCTCGATCGCGCGCTGGTCGCGGGCGTCACCGCCGGATCCGACACCGCGCTCGGCATCCTGGGTGCTGCAGTGGCGCTGGTCACGCACGCCGGACTGGAGGTCGTCGTGGAGGGGATCGAGACCGAGTCGGAGCTGATGGCCGTGCGCGACCTGGGCTGCTCGGTGGCACAGGGCTACCTGTTCCGCAGACCGGGCCCGGCCGAGGAGGTGCTCGCCCAGGAACGAGCCCACCGACGGGACGGACGATCCGTCCGGGCTGCGACGGCTCCGGCGACCGACGGGGCCACCTGACACCAAGGTCCGCCGGGGAGCGGGCCCGGCGGTGGCAAGCTGTGCCCGGCGTCGCCCCGGCGACGCGGCCCGCCACGAACCGTCGGAGCACCCCATGACGACCGCCCCCACCACCGCCACGTCCAGTCCCAGGTTCATGCGGTTCGCCGTGCCGTTCCTGGGCTTCGTCGCCGCCATCCAGGGGACGTGCCCCAACATCGCGAGCACCGCCCTGGTGGGTGCGTCCAAGTCGCTCGACATGACGGGCAGCACCCAGGCCCTGGCGGCCAGCGTCCAGACGCTCGCCGTGGCGGCGTCCGTGATCACCACCGGCTTCCTGGCGGACCGCTTCGGCCGGCGGCGGACCCTGATGGTCGCCCTGGTGGTCGGTGCGGTCGGAAACCTGGTGGTGATGGCGTCCCCGAGCTCGACCGTCTACATGCTCGGCATGGCGATCACCGGAATCGGGCTCGGCGCCGTCTACTCCTGTGCGTTCGCATCCATGAAGGCCGTGGTCCCTGCCGACCGGATGGCGGGCGCGGTCGGGATCTTCACCGCCTCCCTCATGTTCAGCACGCTGGTCATGACCTTCATCGGCGGCTCGCTCACCAGCAGCAACTGGCGGTACGGGTTCATCCTGTTGCCGGCGGTCAGCATGTTGTGCCTCGTGCTCACACCGATGGTCGTCCCGACCCAGGTCCGGGTCTCCGGCAACGACGCCGACCTGCCCGGCCAGGCACTGCTGGCGCTCGGCGTGATCGCCTTCCTCTACGGGGTCAGCCAGTTCGGCAACAGCCTGACCAGCCCGGGCACGCTCGTGCCGCTCCTGGCGGGCGTGGCACTCATGATCGGGTTCTAC
>CAIYGQ010000048.1 GCA_903925745.1 uncultured Actinomycetes bacterium
AGCTCGGCAACCGCTACACGCTGACCGGCTTCATCCGGGTGCCAGCGGCGGAGCGCAGCAACGGCGTCTGCAAGATCTTCCCGGCGCCCTGATCGGCGGGACTGACCTGGCCGCTCGACGATGAGCTGCCGGACACCGGGGGTGCGGCCCAGGTCGCACCCCCGGTTCCGTTCCCGAGCCGGAACCTGACCGCCCACGTTCAGCCAACGGCAACGTGGCGGTCAGGTTCCATTCAGAGAGCCTCCGTACCGTTCGGGGCGACGGAGGCCCCGGCCGTTCGGGACGGCACCAGCGGCGATCAGACGAGGAACGCAGGTCGATGAGCGGACATCCCACCCCACCCGCAGCCCCCCATGCCGATCCCGTCGCCACCGGTGCCGCAGCGATCGAGACCGCACCCGAGGTGCGAGTCGTGGACGCCGACGAGCTCGCCCGGCTCGCCGCCGAAACCGTTGCCCTGATCGAACACCACCGGGCCGAACTGCAGGCCACCATGGCCGAACTGACCGCCCTGCAGCGTGCCGTCCGCTCCGAACTCCGCGGCACGCTCTCCGAGGTCCGCTCACTCGCCGACCGGCTCGATCCCTCGGGCGCCGCAGCGGGCGTCGACGGCTGAGCCCGGTGCCGCTGATCCCCGTGTCGATCGACGAACGCGAGCTGATCGAACCGATCGCCGACGGGCCCTCCGTCGCAGCAGCGGCGCCGGGACGGAAGCTGGCGGCGACGCTCCGCCACGGCGCCGACGCACTGGAGCTTCACGACGACCGACTCGGCCAGCTCATCGGCGAACTTCGCGTCACCGAGGACGCCGCCGACGTCGTCGCCGGCCACGTCACGGCCGCCGCCCGGATGCTCGCCGCCGGCGGTGGCGTCCCCATCCCACGGGTATCGGTCGACGAGATCGTCGTCGACGAGGCGCACCCCGCCGTCCTGGAGGCCGACCACCTGGTCCGCGTCCGGGTCGCCGAGCTCCGACGCCGCGCCGCACAGGGCACCCAACGTGAACGCTGGGAGGGCCTGGCCGTGGGCTCGGTGGTCAGCGTTGCGCTCGCGGTCCTCGGCTGGTTCGCCACGGTGCGGACCGGCGTGATCCCCTCCGACGCGGTGTCCCGCGTGCAGGGGGCGCTCGCCGTCGTCGCCGGCCGTGATCCGCACCCCGAGTCGATCGGCTTCATCTGGGGTCCGTTCCCCACGTTGTTCCAGGTGCCGTTCGTGTCGCTGCGCTCGGTGTGGCCCGACCTGGCTGCCCGCGCCGTCGCCGCCGTGCTCGTGTCGGCCGTCTGCACGGGGGTCCTGATCGCCCAGCTCCTCGCCTGGGGGCGCGACCTGGGCTCGCCACGTTGGAGTCGACTGGCGGTGGCCCTGCTCACCCTGGCGAGCCCGCTGGTGCTCCTGTACGGCGCCAACGGCATGAGCGAAGCCACGTGGATGTGCGCGCTCGTCGTCGCCGCCCGGCAGCTGGCGCTCTGGGCGCGCACCGACCGGCTCGGTTCGCTCGTCGTCGCCGGCGTCGCAATCGGCGTCGCCTACCTGACCCGCTACGAGACCGCGGCCGCAGCCCTGGGCGCGCTCGCGTTCGTCGCCGTCATCTCGGCCGGGCGCCGGCCCGGCGACGACGGCTGGGACCGGGGCACCGTCGGCGGTGAGCTCGGCCGCACCGCCCGCCGGTTCCGTGAGGTCGCACTCGACGTCGCCATTCTCTCGTTCCCGATCGGTGCCGCCGTGGTCGGCTGGTCCGCCGCGTCGTACCTGATCGTCGGTGAGCCGCTCGCGCAGCTGAGCTCCGAGTACGGCAACTCGGCACTCGTCCGCGCCGCCGCCGGTGTCATCGAGTCGATCATCGGCGACACCAGCGTTCCCGGCCGCGTCGGCTTCTTCGTCCAGCAGCTCGTCGTGGCCGCACCCATGCTGGTGCCGCTGGTGCTCGTCACCGCGTGGGTCGGAGGTCGCCGCGCCACCAGCGGCGCCGCGGCCCTGTGCGTCCTGGGCGCGCCGCTCGCCCTGCAGCTCGTGCTCGCCGGTGCTGGCTCCACCTTCCCGTGGTTCCGCTACGTCGTCGGCGCCGTCGTCCTGTCCGGAGTGCTCGCCATGGTGCTGACGGGGGCGTCGTCCACGCGGACCGCCGGGTGGCTGCGGCCGGTCGCCGTCTGCTGCCTGCTCCCCGGAGTGCTCTGGTCCTGGGCGGTCGTCACCAGCGGCGACCTGGGTGCCCGCGACGACCAGCTCGTCGTCGACGCCATGCGGACCGTGCGCGACGGGGGAGAGGTCGCCGAGTCCGACAGCGTCATCGCCCGCGGCCAGGCGGTCGCCGCTGACGTGGACGACGTCCCCGACGCCCGGGCCGGCAGCGTGCTGACCGACGCGTCGTCCACCTACGCCGTCGTCGCCGCGGCCGAACGACCAGAGGTGTTCATCATCCCCTCGGACCGCGACTTCGAGGCCGTCGTGTCGGACCCGGCCACCTTCGGCGTCCGGTACGTGTTGTTGCGCCTGCCGTCCTCTGCCGGCGACGCCGTCATTGCCGCCCACCCCGGACTCGCAACCGACCAGGACGCCAACTTCGAACGGGTCCGCACCTGGGGCGAGGACGGTGACGACGCCGGGCGCTACGTCCTGTACCGGGTGCTGAACCCGCGCGGCGAACCCCGACCGACCCCCGACGAGGGGTTCCTCGACTGATGCGGCTCGCCGCGATGCTCCGTCAGCCGACGCTGTGGCTGGTCCTCGGCCCCGTCATCGCGCTCGTCGCCGTCGTCGGCGTCACCAGGCTCGGTGGCGGCTCACCCGCAGAGGAGCGTGCCGCGCGGGGAACCACCACGACGACGACCACGTCGTCGACCACCACCACCGCACCCGGCGAGGCGGTCACGCCGCCATCGACGCCCCAGGGCGGGACCGAGGCCGCGGCCGCCGAGGTGCTCGGGGTCCAGGAGGACTCGGGCTTCTCGGCGGGCGAGTCGCTCGCCGGCGTCGGCTTCGACGACAGCGGCGCCACCGAGGTGCTCGGCGAGTCCTTCACCCAGCTCGACCTGGTGGTGCCGCCACCCGACCCGGTCACGCCGCCGACGACCACGCCGCCGCCCGTGCCCACGACCACGCCGCCGACGACGGTGCCGCCCACCACGTCGCCGCCCACCACGTCGCCCACAACGGTTCCGTCGACGACGGCAACGACGACCACCACCGTGCCACCGTCCGTCCAGGTCCAGTCCCGCACGGTGACCCTCCAGCTGGCGTGCTCGGTGACGAACCAGCCGGGGTCCGTGCCGGTGACCGCGGTGGTCGGTGTCTCCACACTCACCGGCGTGCCCACCGGCACCAACCTGCCCGTCCTGGTGGGTCTGCTCGGACCGCCCAACCTGCTCGGCGAGGCACTCCGGGGTGACCTGGTCCAGACCGTCCGACTCTCGGCGGTCGGAACCGGAGCGCCGCCGCTGCAGCTCGAGACCTCGAACCCGCTCCCGCTGGCCGCCGGTGCGGTGGTGCCGATCCCGGACGGCGGCGACGACTTCCTGGCCGGGACGTTCACCGTCTCGTCGCCCGCCGGGGGCAGCATCGTCGTGCAGTTCGACTCCGTGTCGTTCACCCGAACCGTGGACGCACAGCCGGTCGTCCAGAGCTGCGTCGGAGCGCAGGGTGCGCCGACGCAGCTGGCGTCGCTCGGCATCGTCGCCCCGGGCACCCCCACCACCACCGTCCC
>CAIYGQ010000049.1 GCA_903925745.1 uncultured Actinomycetes bacterium
GGCGTCGCCGGTGCCGGTGTTCGGCATCTGCCTGGGGCACCAGGTGCTCGGGCTGGCGCTCGGCGCCCGCACGTTCAAGCTGCCGTTCGGCCACCACGGCGGCAACCACCCGGTGCGGGACGAATCGACGGGGTCGATCGAGATCACCAGCCAGAACCACAACTACTGCGTCGACCCGGACTCGCTCGAGCGCATCGAGGTCACGCACGTCAACCTGAACGACGGCACGCTCGAGGGGTTCCGGTGCCTGGACGTGCCGGCCTTCGGGATCCAGTACCACCCCGAGGCGGGCCCGGGCCCGCACGACAGTCGGTACCTGTTCGACCGGTTCGCGGAACTCGTGGACGGCACCGGCCGGTGAGCACGGGCGTGACGGGGCGACCGGGGTCAGCCGAGCCGGGTGGCCACGGCGTCGGCCTCCTCCTCGAGGTGGTCGCCGATGCCCTCGACGACGACGTGCTCGACCCGTCCCCCGACCAGCGGGATCCGGACCTTCAGCTCGCCCCGGACGGTGCGGGTCGTGTCGGCACCGTCCGCCACGAGGGCCGCGCCGGCCGAGGCCTTCATGAGCGAGGCCGCCTGGTCGGGCAGGAACCGCACCTGGGCGGACCGGGCCGGCAGGTCCCAGGTCGTCTCCTCGATCCACGACACGTCGTCGGGGTCGATGAAGCGGGCGGCCTGCGCCGGGAGCTCGACGGACAGCTGGTAGCGGAGCCGGACCAGGGCCGTGTCCGCGTGCCGGGTCACCTCCAGCACCTCGGGGGCGCTCGTGGCGCTGAGCCCGTCGAGTGCCGTCCAGAACCCGGCGTCCAGGTACACCTCGAGCACGTCGTCGGCCGATGCGGTCCAGCGTTGTTCGAAGCCGAATCTCACCCCGACAGCGTCGCACACGCCACGCCGTCGTCCACCACCGGAGGAACTCATGCCCCGTCGTGATGACCTGGAGACGATCCTGATCATCGGCTCGGGCCCGATCGTCATCGGTCAGGCCTGCGAGTTCGACTACTCGGGCACCCAGGCGTGCCGGGTGCTCCGGGAGGAGGGCTACCGGGTGGTGCTCGCCAACTCGAACCCGGCCACCATCATGACGGACCCGGACTTCGCCGATGCCACCTACGTCGAGCCGCTCGTGGCCGAGGTGCTCGAGCGCATCCTGGACGTGGAGCGCCCCGACGCGGTCCTGCCCACCCTGGGCGGCCAGACCGCCCTGAACCTGGCCATGGAGCTCTCGGGATCGGGAGCGCTCGCCGAGCGGGGGATCGAGCTGATCGGGGCCAACGCCGAGGCCATCGACACCGCCGAGGACCGGGAACGCTTCAAACGGGCGATGATCGAGATCGGCCTGTCGGTCCCGGCCTCGGGCACCGCCCACACCATGGACGAGGCCCGCGCCGTCGTGGAGCGACTGGGTCTCCCCGTCGTGATCCGACCAGCGTTCATCCTGGGCGGGAAGGGCACGGGGATCGCCGCGACCCCCGAGGAGTTCGAGTTCATGGCCAACCGGGGTCTGGAGGCCAGCCCGATCTCGGAGATCCTCATCGAACGGTCGATCGCCGGCTGGAAGGAGTACGAGCTCGAGGTCATGCGCGACCGCGCCGACAACTGCGTGATCATCTGCTCGATCGAGAACGTCGACGCCATGGGCGTGCACACGGGGGACTCCATCACCGTCGCCCCCGCCCAGACCCTGAGCGACGTCGAGTACCAGCAGATGCGCGACGCGGCGTTCGCCTGCATCCGTCGGGTCGGGGTCGAGACCGGCGGCTCCAACGTCCAGTTCGCCGTGGACCCGCGCACCGGCGAGCAGGTCGTCATCGAGATGAACCCGCGGGTGAGTCGATCCTCGGCGCTCGCATCCAAGGCGACGGGGTTCCCGATCGCCAAGATCGCCGCCAAGCTCGCCGTGGGCTACACGCTGGACGAGATCCCGAACGACATCACCCGAGTCACGCCGGCGAGCTTCGAGCCGGTGATCGACTACGTGGTCACGAAGGTGCCGCGCTGGGCCTTCGAGAAGCTCCCCGGGGCCGACCCCCGCCTGGGCACGCAGATGCAGTCGGTCGGCGAGGTGATGGCCATCGGCCGGACGTTCCCCGAGTCGCTGCAGAAGGCACTCCGCTCGCTGGAACAGGGTCGGGGTGGACTCAACGCCGACCCCGGCGAGTCGGCCGTCGACGAGGTCCCGCTCGACGAGCTGCTGGGGCGGGTCCGGGAGGGGACCCCGGAGCGGATCTTCGCCGTCGAGTCGCTGCTCCGGCGCGGCGCCGGCATCGACGCGGTGCACGAGGCGACCGGGATCGACCCCTGGTTCCTCGACCAGATGCTGGCGATCAGCGAGGAACGCGCCGAGCTCGAGGCCCGCGGGTCGGGCGCGGCGGCCGTGGCGTCCATGGAGCGCCGCGACTGGCGCCGGGCCAAGCGGCTCGGGTTCGGAGACGCCCAGCTGGCCTGGCTCTGGGGGGTCGGTGAGTCCGAGGTCCGGGCGGCGCGGCTCGCCGCCGGGGTCGAGGTGACCTACAAGACCGTCGACACCTGTGCTGCGGAGTTCGCCGCCGAGACCCCGTACCACTACGGGACCTACGAGGACACCTCGGAGGTGGCGCCGTCGGGTCGCGACAAGGTGATCATCCTCGGCTCGGGCCCCAACCGCATCGGCCAGGGCATCGAGTTCGACTACTGCTGCGTCCACGCATGCTTCGCGCTCGCCGAGGCGGGCTTCGAGACGGTGATGGTCAACTGCAACCCCGAGACCGTCTCCACCGACTACGACACCTCGGACCGCCTCTACTTCGAGCCGCTCTCGGTGGAGGGGGTGTTGAACGTGATCGATGCCGAACGGCGCTCCGCCGAGGAGGGCGGGGGACGGCTCGTCGGCGTCATCGTCGCGCTGGGCGGCCAGACGCCGCTGAAGCTCGCCGGGTCACTGCCGCCCGATCTGGTGCTGGGCACTGCGCCCGCCAGCATCGACCTGGCCGAGGACCGGGACCGCTGGAACTCCCTGTGCGCGCAGCTGGAGATCCCCCAGCCGGCGGGCGGCACGGCGACGACCCTCGAGGAGGCCAGGTCGATCGTCGAACGCATCGGGTTCCCGGCGCTCGTGCGCCCGTCCTACGTCCTGGGCGGCCGGGCCATGGAGATCGTCTACGACGGCGACGGGCTGGCGTCGGCCTGGGAGGCCATCGCCGCCGACGGGTCGCTGGGTCGCGAGGGCGGCCTCTCCGCCGAGCGGCCCGTGCTGGTCGACCGCTTCCTCGAGGACGCCACCGAGGTCGACGTGGACGCGATCCGGGACCACACCGGCGAGGTGATCATCGGTGGGATCATGGAGCACGTCGAGGAGGCCGGCGTCCACTCCGGGGACAGCGCCTGTGTGATCCCGCCGGTGGGGCTCTCGTCGGCGACGATCGCCGTGATCGAGGACGCCACGCGTTCCATCGCCGAGGCCCTCGGGGTCCGCGGGCTGATCAACGTCCAGTTCGCCGTCAAGCGGGTCGGCGACGGCGCCGACGGCCAGGTGTTCGTCATCGAGGCCAACCCGCGGGCGTCGCGGACGGTGCCGTTCGTGGCGAAGGCCACGGGTGTGCCCCTGGTGAAGGTCGCGGCCCGCGTGATGTGCGGCGCCACGCTGCAGGAGCTCCGCGACGAGGGCGTCCTGGTGCCGCCGGCGCCCGGGACCCACGTGGCGGTGAAGGAGGCGGTGCTGCCGTGGAGCCGCTTCCCCGACGTCGACGCCCTCCTGGGCCCGGAGATGCGTTCCACGGGAGAGGTGATGGGCATCGACGCCACCTTCGGGATGGCGTTCGCCAAGTCACAGCTGGCCGCCGGCGACCGTATGCCCCAGTCCGGAACGGTCTTCCTCTCCCTCGCCGACCGGGACAAGGCCACCGGCCTGCAAGCGGCCCGTCGCTTCCACGAGCTCGGCTTCGACCTGGTCGCCACGGCCGGGACGGCCGCGTACCTGGAGGCCGAGGGCGTTCCCGTCGGAGAGGTCGTGGCGAAGGTCCAGCGTTCCGACGGCGATCCGGACGACGGCTCCGACGGGGTCGAGCTGATCCGGAGCGGCAGGATCCAGCTGGTCGTGAACAGCCCCCGCGGGCGGGGACCCCGGGCCGATGGGGCCCACCTGCGCCACGCCGCCGGCAGCGCCGGCATCCCGTTGCTGACGACCGCCGCCGCTGCGCTCGCCGCGGCGAACGGGCTGGCGGAGTGGACGACCCGCGACCTCGGTGTCCGGAGCCTGCAGTCGTACCACGCGGATCCGGGGACCGCGCCGGTGCCGGACGCGGCGTCGTGAGCTGCGTGTGGTCGCTCGTCGCATGAGCCGACACCGTCCGTCGGGGGTCGACCTGCGAACGCGCGTCGGGTCGGTCGGACTGGCCAACCCCGTGGCGACCGCCTCGGGCACCGCCGGTCACGGTGTGGAGCTCGCCGACTTCGTCGACCTGGCGTCGCTCGGCGCGGTCGTCGTGAAGTCGCTCTCGGTCGATCCGTGGCCGGGCAACCCGGCACCCCGGGTGCACGCGACGACAGCGGGGATGTTGAACAGCGTCGGCCTCCAGGGGCCGGGGGTCGCCGCCTGGCTCGCCGAGGACCTCCCGGCGCTCCTCGCCGCCGACGCGACCGTCGTGGCCAGCATCTGGGGACGCACGGTGGAGGAGTACGCGGCCGCGGCCGCAGCGCTCGCAGGCTGCCCTCCGCAGGTGGTGGCGGTCGAGGTCAACCTCTCGTGTCCGAACCTGGACGGGGGATCCCACCTGTTCGCACACGACCCGACGGCGGCGGCCGAGGTGGTCGCGGCGTGCGTCGTGGCCGCAGGTCGACCCTGCTGGGCGAAGCTCAGCCCCAACACCGACCGCCTCGTGGAGGTGGCCGGTGCGGTGGCGGACTCCGGGGCCGAGGCCGTGACGCTGGTCAACACCCTCCTGGGCCTGGTCCTGGACACCGAGACGCGACGGCCGGTGCTGGGCGGCGGTGGGGGAGGCCTGTCCGGTCCCGCCATCCACCCCGTCGCGATCCGGGCCGTGCACACGGTCCACGCCGCTCTGCCGGAGCTGCCGATCGTCGGGGTCGGCGGGATCGCCTCGGGTGGGGACGCGGTCGAGTTCCTCCTCGCGGGTGCCTCGGCGGTCCAGGTGGGCACAGCGACGTTCGCCGACCCCCGGGCGGTCCAGCGGGTGCTGACGGAGCTCGGATCGTGGTGTGCCGATCACGGCGTGGCTACGGTGACGGAGTTGATCGGAGGAGCGCATGGCTGACGCAGGAACCCGGGATCCCGAGACGACCGAGATCGACGACGACGTGCGGCGGCGTCTGGCGCTCGTGCTCGACGTCGACGACCTGGTGGCGGCCAACCGTCTGGCCGGTTCGCTCGTGGACTACTTCGGGGTCGCCAAGATCGGCCTGGAGCTCTTCAGCGCCGCCGGGCCCGACGCCATCGGTTCGCTGCGGGACCAGGGCTACCAGGTGTTCCTCGACCTGAAGATGTGGGACATCCCGACGACCGTCAACCGGGCGTGCCGGGTGCTCGGCGCCCTGGGTGTCGAGTACCTGACGCTCCACGCCATGGGCGGTGTCGACATGCTGCGCGCCGGTGTCGAGGGTCTGCACGATGGTGCCGATCGGGCGGGGCTGCCCGCCCCGTGCGCCCTCGGCGTCACGGTGCTGACGAGCGACGACTCGGCCCCCGACCACGTCGTGCCGAACCGCGTCCGGGTGGCGGTCGAGGGCGGGTGCGGCGGCCTGGTGCTGGCGGCCTCCGACCTGCAGACGGCGTGGGATCTGGCGCCGCGGCTCAAGCGCGTGGTCCCGGGGATCCGCCTGCCGGGCGCCGAGCGCAATGACCAGGCCCGGTGGGCGACCCCGCAGGAGGCGGCAGCCAACGGCGCCGACCTCCTGGTGATCGGCCGGACGGTGACACACGCCGAGGACCCCGTCGCTGCGGCCGCAGCCGTCGCGGCCGCGATCTGACCGGGCGGTCGGCGTCGTCGTGACGGCATCGGCCGGGGCATCCACACCGGCGGGTGGCGATGTCGGAGCGGACCTCGACCGGGCCGCGGCCCTGGCCTGGGCGGCCGCGGTGCGTGACGCACGCCGGCAGCTGGGTGAGCGACTCGGGCGTGGCGAGCTCGATCTGGCGGGCTGCCTCGACGTTGCGGCCGGGGCCGCGTGGTCGTCCACCTCGCTCCGGTTCGTGCTGGAGTCGCTGCCGGGTGCCCGCCGGACCGACACCCGCCGGACGCTGTCGAGCCTCGGCCTGGACCCCGACGCGCCCATCGGGTCCCTCTCGTCCTCGGAGCGCGGCGTGGTGCTCGCCACCTTCCCCCTGGCCCGGCCCACCCCGTCGGCCCCGCCGGCGGAGTCCGCCGGGGCCGCGGCCCGCGACGCCGGCGCCGACCGGTGAGCGACCCGACGCCGGGCCGGTCGTCCGGCGGGCCGGCTCCGGGACCGGTGGTCGTCGTCATCTCGGGGCCGGGTGGCGTGGGCAAGGGGACGATCGTGGAGCGGCTCGTGGCCGCGGACGATCGTCTGTGGTTGTCACGGTCGTGGACCACGCGGGCCCGGCGACCGGGTGAGGCGGCCGACGCCTACCACTTCGCCACCCGTGGGGAGTTCGAGGCCCGGATCGCCGCCGGCGGCTTCCTCGAGTGGGTCGAGTTCCTCGACTACCTGCAGGGGAGCCCCCTGCCCGAGCCGCCCGAGGGCAGCGACGTGCTGTTCGAGATCGACGTCCAGGGCGCGGCGTTGGTGCAGGATCGCTACCCCGACGCCCTGCTGGTCTTCATCGAGGCTCCCGACGCGGCGACCCAGGAGGCCCGGCTCCGGGGCCGCGGCGACAGCGAGGAGCGGATCGCCCAGCGTCTGGCGAAGGCGGCCGAGGAGTCGGAGGTGGCCGGACGGCTGGGGATGGTGCGGGTGGTCAACGACGACCTGGACGCCGCCGTGCGCCGGGTGCAGGCACTCATCGAGGGGGCGCGGAACGGGGCCGGCCGGGGTGCGAGACCCTGAGTCGACGACCCGACACCACCTGTGTCGCCCGGAGGAGCCTCTGCTACGCTCGGGAGTCCTTCCGGGGAGTTCCCGACCCGGGGTCGGCCGAGCCGTCCAGCCCGCGCTGGGAACCCCGGGGATGCCCCTCCGTCGAACCCCCCCAACCAGTTCTCCGACCAGCACAGGAGCGATCGTGGCCGATCCCACCAACTCGATGATGAGCCCCTCCGTGGAGCGCCTGCTCGACCGGGCGGGATCGAAGTTCTCGCTGGTGACCCTGGGCGCCCGGCGGGCCCGTGACATCAACACCTACTACAACCAACTCGGTGACGCCCTGGGCACCGTCGTCCCGCCGCAGGTGACCTCGACGGCCCGCAAGCCGCTGTCGATCGCCTTCGAGGAGATCGACGACGACAAGATCGAGGGCGTCGGCGGCGCCACCGGCAAGGAGATCCCCGAGTCGCTGCGGCCCGTGGTCGAGGTCGAGGGTGAGCTGGGACTCGAGGATGCCCTTCCCACCGGCCCGGTCGAGGCCGAGGACTGATCGGGCCCCCACGGTGACGGCCCTCGCCGGCCGCCGCGTCGTCCTGGGCGTGTGCGGGGGCATCGCCGCCTACAAGGCCGTCGAGCTCTGCCGGCGCCTGGTCGACTCCGGAGCGCACGTCGTCCCGGTGATGACCGACGGGGCCACCCGTTTCGTCGGTGAGGTGACGTTCTCGGCGCTGGCCTCGGAGCCGGTCCGGCGGTCGCTCTGGGTCGACGGCGATCCGATCCC
>CAIYGQ010000050.1 GCA_903925745.1 uncultured Actinomycetes bacterium
GTCGTCCCGCCGGCGGTGGGGCCCGACGGGGGCGAGACCGAGGTCACCGTCGGGAGCGCTGCGTAGACCACCAGCTCGCCGTCGGTGTAGCCGGTGAGCGTGAAGTCCGACGGCGGCGTGCCGCCGCTGCAGTGGGTGACGTAGACCCCCGGCGACAGCGTCCCCGACAACGGCGTCGCGAACGACGAGTCGCCGGGGGCGTATGCGTCGCAGGTGGGGTTCACGACCCAGTCCGACTCGTCCGTCGCCGGTGAGGACCTCCACGAGATCGACGGCACCGCGGTCGCGTCCGAGATCGCCAGGCTCTCGGCCACGACCGGGCCGGTCGAAGTCGTGCTGCCCGTCCAGGTCGCCGGTCCGAACGTGACCTGGAACGTGGAGGAGTCGCCGTCCTCGGTGCCGCCCCAGACCTCGAGCGAGGCTGCGCTCGAGAGCTCGACGTAGGCCCGCTGGGCGTCGTCCGTCCCCAGCGTGCCCCACGGGTTGGAGAACCGTCGGTTGGCGCCGTCGTAGACGAGATCGGTCGGGTCGGCGACCGAGTAGCCGTCGACGGCGGAGAACTGGAAGAACTGGAGCGGGTCGATGTCGTCCACGACGACACCGAGGTTGAGCAGGGTCACCGGCACCCCGGTCCCCGGACCGGTGTAGGTGCCGGCGAGGTAGAACTCGAACAGGAACCCGACCATCCCGGGGGTGGTCGAGGTGGGACCGTCCACCCGGAACTCGAACTTGCCGTCCTCGTCGAACGACGACGATCTCTCGTACCGGGTCACCACCCCCGTGGCCTCGGGCCCGGCGCTGGGCCTCGTGGTGACCACTGCGTCGACCGTTGTCGACCCCACCGTGACGACGCCGTTGAACCGGACGACGTCGCCGACCGTCTTCCCGGTGCACGCGGACGACCCGCTGCAGTCGGTCCCCGGCGACGGGGTGATGTTGGTGTGGTCGGCGTAGTCGAAGTCGAGGGTCAGGCCGGCGACGTCGACGGTCGTCGCAGTCGACGGTAACGCGGCGGCCGGGCGCGGCTCCCCGATCGTCACGCCGGCCAGGCCGCCCAGCACGAGCGCGGACACCACGGCCAGGCGCCGGGCCGTCGAAGCAACTCTCACCGGATCATTCTCCTCGTGTCAGTGCCGTGTTCCGGCTGCTGGGGCGTCCGTCAGCGGACCGCTGATCTCTGCGTGGAATAAATCCCGAAATCGGCTTCGTGAGACGATCCGTCCGACCAACCCTGCGATCCGGCCCCGCCGGCGAGGCGGTGGGGCCGGTTCGGCCGTCCACCGCCGCGCCCGGGGGTCGCTCGGTCAGCCCGTGAACCGCGGGGTGGGGACCGGATCCGGGTCGGGCTCCGGCGGGGCGGGGGGCACGGGGAGCGGCGGCGGGCACTCGGTGGGCAGTTCGTCCGAGAAGATGAAGCGGGCCTTCACGTCGTGGGTCCCCGAGGTGCCGAAGTTCCAGTTCACCCCGAAGCCGTTGTCGGTGTCCGGGTCCGGATCGATGGCCGACGCTCCGGGAAGGTCGGTCATGAACCCCGGGCCGTACCCGTCGTCCGAGAACACCACATCTCGGTAGTACTCGCTCGCGTAGCCGGCCCAGGCCTGGCCGCTCGTCGTGGCCACCGTTCTGACGGTCGAGACCGAGTTCGCCGTAACCGTGGACGTCCAGCCGCCCGGTTGTGGTTCCGGGCCCCTCGGACGTAGGGTTCTCCATCCATGTCCGGCCCCGCCGTCTCCCTGCGTCCCGACGACGTGCGCGCGCTGACCAGGATCGAGCGGCGCGGCGTCGCCAAACGGAGCGAGGCCGCCGCCCTCGGCATCAGGCGCGGGATCGTCTGAACACAGTCCCGGACGAATGCGACCGCTCCCGATCCCCACCCCGCCCGGGCCGCGGGTGCCACAGTGACGATGCACCCGATCGCCCAGGTGTTCAGCGCCAAGAAGATGGTCGACAGCCCCGCGCTCAACCGCCTCGGCGTCCAGCCCCTGCGAGCCGTGGGTGCCCGGGCCCGGTACCGGGTGCGGCGCGCCCCCGA
>CAIYGQ010000051.1 GCA_903925745.1 uncultured Actinomycetes bacterium
ACGCAGCGCACGCCCCGTCCGGGCACGACGAACTGCTCCCAGCGCGACGCCACCCGCAGGCGGGCCGCCTCGCCGCGCAGCACACCGCCGAGGATCGGGTAGTACCAGTCCATGGCCCACCGGTCCTTGTCGAGGAACCGGTGCGGGCGGTGGGCGATGGCGATGGCGAGCGCGCCGAGGGAGAGCTCCCAGTCGGGCCGCTCGTGTCCGAGGCGCTCGGCGATGGCGATGGCGCAACGCAGCGAGGCGTGCAGGCTCGACGAGCCGGTGAGCAGCGCGCCGTCGGCGGGGTCGTCGCCGCGCCAGGCGATCTCGCCGGAGCCGGTCTGGAACTCGAGCACGTAGTCGACGGCCGGCTCGACCACCGCCCAGAACTCCTCGAGGAACCCGGTGTCGCCGGTGGTCAGGTAGTGGTGCCAGACGCCGTTGGCGACGTAACCCGACACGTTGGTGTCGAGGGTGGGGTCGGAGATCTCGCGTCCGACCGAGTAGGCGTGCCAGCACCCGTCCGGCCGCTGCATCGTGCGCAGCCACTCGTAGGCGCGCTCGGCGGCGGCGGCGTGACCACCCACGTCGAGGGCCATGGCCGCCTCGACCAGGTTCCACGGGTCGGTGTGGTGGCCCGGGAACCAGGGGATGTTGCCGTCGGGCTCCTGGACCGCGGCGATGGCGTCGCAGGTCTCGGCGACCTCGGCGGCGGTGATCGCGCCGGGCACCTCGGGGATCTCCACGCGGGGCATCAGGCGACCTTCTCCGTGTAGACGATCAGGCTCTTGCCCAGTACCGGGTCGAGCACCCGCTCGGTGCGATTCAGCCACCGGGGACCCTTCACGATCTGGTACGTGAGGAGGTCGTGGTACCGGCGCACGAGGGGGTGGTCGGGCCGGTCGAGCCCGACGGCGCACTTCAGCCACCAGTAGGGGGAGTGCAGCGCGTGGGCGTGGTGCGAGCCCCGGAGGTAGAGGCCCGCCGCCTCGAGGCGCTCCTCGAGCTGGTGCTGGCGGTAGATGCGCACGTGGCCGCCCGGCTGGTCGTGGTAGCGCCAGTCGATGGCCCACGACACCCGCTCGGGCCAACGGGTCGGAACGGTGACGGCCATGCGTCCGCCGGGACGCAGCACCCGCACCAGCTCGCGGATGGCGCCGCGGTCGTCCCAGACGTGCTCGAGCACCTCGGAGGTGACGATGCGGTCGAAGGTGCCGTCGGGGAAGGGAAGGGTCAGGGCGTTGCCGCGCACCGGACCGCCGACCGGCCCGTGGGGCAGCTCGCCCGCGGCGTCCATGGTCCCGACGACGTACCCGACGCCCTTGAGCTCCTGCTCGTCGAGGTCGAGGGCCACGACGGTCGCGCCCCGTCGCCAGGCCGCGTAGGCGTGGCGGCCACCGCCGCACCCCATGTCGAGGATGCGGTCGCCGTCGCGCAGGCCGAGGCGGTCGAAGTCGACGGTCAGCATCCGGCGCTCCGGGAGGTCGCGGCGCGGTGGCGGTCCTCCAGCAGGATGCGCCACTGCTCGATCGTTCCGACGGCGCTCTGGCGCCAGGTGAACTTCGCCAGCGCCCGGTCGCGTCCGGCCGCGCCGATGCGGGCGCGCAGGTCGGCGTCGGCGAGCGCACGCAGGATGCCGGTGCTCAGGGCGGACGGGTCGCCGGGCGGCACGAGCAGGCCGGTCTCGCCGTCGGTGCCCACGACCTCGGGCACGGCACCGCCCGTGGTGCCCACGACCGGCACGCCGCAGGCCATGGCCTCGACGGCCGGGAGGGAGAAGCCCTCGTAGAGCGACGGCACGCAGGCGACCTCGGCCTCGGCGTAGAGCTCGACGATCCGCTCGTCGCTGACGCCCGAGACGTAGCTGATGCAGTCGCGGAGACCGAGCGACTCGATGAGGTCGGCGCTCGCGCCGGCGCGCGGCTTGCCGATGATCGTGAGATGAACGTCGCGCTCGGTGCGAATCTTGGCGACGGCTTCGAGCAAGTAGGCGAGGCCCTTCAACGCGACGTCCGCGGAGGCGGTGGTGATCAAGTGGTGGGGCTTTCGCGCGATCGACGGCAGCGGCTTGAAAAGATC
>CAIYGQ010000052.1 GCA_903925745.1 uncultured Actinomycetes bacterium
CCAGGCGACGTTCCTGGACCTGGACCACGGGACCTACCCCTTCGTCACCTCGTCGAATCCGGTCGCCGGCGGTGCCTGCACCGGTGCCGGCGTCGGACCCCGCCACATCGAACGGGTCGACGACCACGCCGGTGCCGATCACCGGGGTGATGTGGTCGTAGAGCACGCCCGACGGCACGAGCTGCAGGGCGAAGGACTCGCCGTCGACCACGAGCGTGTGGCCGGCGTTGTGGCCACCCTGGTAACGGACGACCAGCTCCATCTCCTTGGCGATGAGGTCGGTGAGCTTGCCCTTCCCCTCGTCACCCCACTGGGTGCCCACCACGACGGTCGCCGGCACTCGGCACCTCCTCCATCAACGCCCGTCCGGGACCGGTGAAGCCCCGGGCGAAGCGCTGAGCCTAGTGCCCGACCGGCACCGGACCCGCTGGGATTGCGGGCGGTCCCCACGACGTCACCACTGCGTACACTGAACCGTCGGGTCGCGCCGAGGGCGCCGCCGTCCAGTCGTCGGAGACCACGGGGTCACGTGCACACCAAGTGGGCCGCCAAGGCCGCCGTCCAGAAGCTCATCTCGCTGCTGCCCGACCCCCAGCGGGCCAACTACCTCTTCCAGGACCGCGTGACCCGGTCCACCACGCTGAAGCGCACGGCGTACGAACAGCGGCTGCGATGGGCCGGCGACCACCTGGCCGCGCTGCGGCGGCTGAGCCCGGACCGGGCCACGTCGTTCGCCGCCGTGGAGCTCGGATCGGGCTGGTACCCGATCGTTCCGCTGTGCCTGTTCCTCGGTGGGGCGGACCGGGTGTGGATGCTCGACCTGGAGGACCTGGGTCGCGACGAGCTGGCGGCGCAGGCGGTCGATGCCCTGGTCGCATCGGCCGACGACGGGGGACTCACCGAGGCGATCGGGCCGGTCGCCGACGAGCGCATCGACCGACTGCGGGCCGCTGGAACGGCCATCGCCGACCGGGGCCGACAGTCGGCGCTCGGGGAGCTCGGGATCAGGGCGAGGCCGGGTGACGCCCGCACCTTCGACGACGAACCGGACCCGGCGCTGATCTGCTCGAACACGGTGCTGGAGCACATCGAGCCGACGATCCTCTCCGGCATCCTGGGGCGGTTCCGTGACCTGGCCGGACCGGGCACCGTCATGAGCCACCTGGTCGACCACTGCGACCACTACGCCTACGTGGATCCGGGCCTGAGCGTCTACCACTTCCTCCGCTACTCGGATCGAACCTGGTCCTGGATCGACAACTCGATCCAGCCCATGAACCGGCTGAGGGCCTCGGAGTACCGCGCCATCTACAAGCGTCTGGGGATCGAGGTCACCGAGGAGCACCTGAGTGGCGCCGACGGGTCGGACCTGCTCGGGGAGCGGTTGGCGGAGCGGTTCCGCCGGATGGATCCCGACGACGTCGCCTGCACGTCGTCGTGGCTGGTGACCCGGTTCGGCTGAGACGACGCGAGGCGGCTGGTCGGTGCGGCCGGAGGGTCAGGTGAGCGTGTAGCCCTGGGCGTCGACGTCCAGCGTCACGGTGTCGCCGTCGGCGACCTTGTTCTCCAGCAGGGCGAGCGCCAACCGGTCGCCCACCTCCTTCTGGATGAGACGCTTCAGCGGTCGGGCACCGAAGGCCGGGTCGTACCCCTCGGCGGCGAGCCGGTCGGTGGCGGCCTCGGTCACGTTCAACACGATGCGGCGCTCGGACAGTCGGGCCCGCAGGTGCTCGAGCTGGATCCGGACGATGGTGGCCATGTCCGACTCGGCCAGTTCCCGGAACCGGACGATCTCGTCGAGCCGGTTGATGAACTCGGGGCGGAAGAAGTCCCTGGGGTCACCGGGCAGGTTCGAGGTCATGATCAACACGACGTTGCTGAAGTCGACCGTCCGACCCTGGCCGTCGGTGAGACGGCCGTCGTCGAGCAACTGCAACAACACGTTGAACACGTCGGGGTGGGCCTTCTCGACCTCGTCCAGGAGGACGACGGCGTAGGGCCGGCGCCGAACCGCCTCGGTGAGCTGCCCGCCCTGGTCGTAGCCGACGTAGCCGGGTGGCGCCCCGATGAGGCGGCTGACCGCGTGCTTCTCCATGTACTCGGACATGTCGATGCGGACCATGGCCCGTTCGTCGTCGAACAGGAAGTCGGCCAGGCTCCGGGCGAGCTCGGTCTTGCCGACGCCGGTCGGCCCCAGGAAGAGGAAGCTCCCGATCGGACGGTTCGGATCCGACAGTCCCGCGCGGCTCCGGCGGATGGCGTTCGCGACAGCGCTGACGGCGTCGTCCTGACCGACGACGCGCTCGTGGAGCACGTCCTCGAGCCGCACGAGCTTGGCCATCTCGCCCTCGACGAGCCGGGACACCGGAACGCCGGTCCACTTGGACACGACCTTGGCCACGTCCTCCTCGTCGACCTCCTCCTTCAGCATCCGTCGCTCCGACTGCAGGGCGGCGAGCGCCTCGGTGGCGGCGTCGACCTCCCGCTCGAGCACCGGCAGGTGACCGAAGGTCAGCTCCGAGGCCCGCTCGTAGTCGCCGTCGCGGGAGCAGCGTTCGGCCTCGGCCCGCACCTGCTCGGTCCGCTCCTTGAGCTGTTGGATCTCGGTGATGGCGTCCTTCTCGGCCTGCCAGTGCGCCCGCATCGAGTCCGCCTGCTCCTGCAGGTTGGCGAGCTCCTCGTCGAGGCTGGCCAGACGCTCGCGTGCGGCGTCGTCGGTCTCCTTGTCGAGCGCGACGCGCTCGATCTCGAGACCCCGGATCCGTCGCTCGACGACGTCGATCTCGGTCGGCACCGAGTCGATCTCGATGCGCAGGCTGGAGGCGGCCTCGTCGACCAGGTCGATCGCCTTGTCGGGCATGAACCGACCCGTGAGGTAGCGGTCGGACAACACGGCGGCGGCGACCAGCGCCGAGTCCTGGATCCGGACTCCGTGGTGGACCTCGTAGCGCTCCTTGAGGCCGCGCAGGATGGCGATGGTGTTCTCGACCGACGGTTCGCCGACGTAGACCTGCTGGAACCGGCGCTCGAGTGCCGGGTCCTTCTCGATGTACTTGCGGAACTCGTCCAGCGTGGTGGCGCCGACCATCCGAAGCTCCCCGCGGGCGAGCATGGGCTTCAACATGTTGCCGGCATCCATGGCGCCGTCTCCGGTCCCGCCCGCGCCCACCACGGTGTGCATCTCATCGATGAACGTGACGACCTCGCCCGCGGACGCCTTGATCTCGTCGAGCACGGCCTTGAGTCGCTCCTCGAACTCACCTCGGTACTTGGCCCCGGCGACCATCGAACCCAGGTCGAGCGCGATGAGCCGCTTGTTGCGGAGCGAGTCCGGCACGTCACCCTCGACGATCCGC
>CAIYGQ010000053.1 GCA_903925745.1 uncultured Actinomycetes bacterium
GGCAGGTGATCGCTCCTGGAACCCCGTTGAAGCTGCCCAAGGGGCACAGCGTCGGTGCCGTTGCGCCGACGGTGCTCACGAAGGTGCCCGCAGGAGCCGGGGTGCAGGGCGCCCGACCGGTGGCCGAGAACGTCCCGACGGTGCACAGCGGCGGTGGGGCCGTGGTCGTGGTCGAGGTCGAGGTCGTGGTCGAGGTCGAGGTCGTCGGCGGCACCGTCGTCGTGGTGGTGGTCGACGTCGTCGGCGGCACCGTCGTGGTCGTGGTGCTGGTCGTCGTCGACGTCGGCAGCACGTTCACGTTCTTGGACACGGTCGCGCTGTCGCCGTCGCCGTCGGTGACGGTCAGCTTGACCGTGTTGAACCCGACGTTTGAGAAGCTCCGGGTCACGCTGACGGCATTCGACGTGGTGCCGTCGGGGAACTGCCACAGGTACGTCGCCGGGCCCTTGGTCACGGTCGACTGCGAGGCATCGAAGGTGACTGCGAACGGCGCGTCACCGCTCAGGAACGACGGGTCGGTGGTGATCCTGGCGACCACGCCCCGCTGGAGGACCGGGGTGGTCTGGCCGTCGACGACGGCCGCGTTCCTGCCTGCGGCCGAGGGGAGGCCGAAGTTGGTGTTGATCGCGTTGTTGATGAAGTTGAAGTCGAGACCCAGCGGCGGACAACCCGAGGCGCCGGGGACCGAGAACGAGTTGTTGACGAGTCGGAAGGACCCGTTGGTCAGGTACGGCGATCCGAAGATGGGCGTGTTCGGCGCCGGCGGCGAGGTGGCGCCGGTGGTCAACACGTTGATGTCGATCGGGGCGGCGTTGGTGCCGATGCTGCAGTTCGAGCCGAGGCTCACGTTGAATGGGGAGCCGGTGAGCTTGATCCGGAACCGGAGGCGGATGCTCGCCGCTCCGGTCAGCGGGTTCAGGTTGCCGGTGGCCGCCGTCGTGGCGAGGACCTCGGCCGTCACGACGTAGGGGGCATTGGCCGGGTTCAGGTCCGGGATGGCGACGTAGGCCTTGGGGAGCACGACACCCGTGGTCGGGATGGTGATGTTTCCTGCTGCATCGATCGTCCCGTTGAAGCTCGGTTCGACCTTGGGCTGGAACGTGGGCGCCAACTCGGAGTCGTCCTCGGCGCTGGTGCACTGGGGGTCACCGCCGTTGAGCGGGGCCGTGCCGGTCGCGACGAAGTCCACCCCCGTGAAGCCATCGTTGTCGACGCCGTCGGAACACTCCGGCAGCGGGCGCGGCGCCAGGGAGAACGAGGTGGCGTTGATCGAGATCGCCCCGTTGGTCGGCGTGATGTTGAACGCACCGGGGTTGGCGACCTTCTGGGCCTCGGCCCCGGGCAGCGACAGGAACACCGTCGCCACTGCGGTCAGCACCGCGGCGCCGATCCACACGACTCGCCTCATCACATCCCCCTGGAGGCGCCGTCCCTCGAGTGGCGCCGCGTCGACCGGCTGACCCGCGACCACGGGCCTCGATCAGTCTGAGCCACATTCATCGGAACGGTCAAGGCTCTGGCGCCCGACTGGGGGGATTCCCCACCCGCTGTGGCGGGGCGGCCACCCTGCCGGCGGAACGGACTCAGATCGGGCGACCACGGCGGTCCACCCCGCACAGCCGGCGCCAGGCCGACGGGATGCGTCCGGGTCGCAGCACCTCGGCCTCGAGCAGCGCCTCGAGCACCGGGCGGCAGGCGCGGTGACGGAGCGACACGCGCTCGGGGTGGCGGCGGACGGCCCGCCAGGTCGACCATCCGGGCAGACCGACGGTCTCGTAGACCCCCGGTTGGACGAGCAGGTCCCAGATGCCGCCGATCACCTGGGGTGCCAGGTGGCGGAGCGCCCACCGGTCGATCGTCGAGGCGGTCGGCCACACCTCTCGCAGCCGGAGCCGCGCGTACGCCAGGTGCCGGGCCTCCTCGGACCGGTGGTACCGGTTGACGGCGGCCAGGTGCGGATCGGTGTCGGGGTGCTCCGACGCCCGCTGCTGCAGGAGGTCGGGGATCTCCTCCCCGCCCAGGACGAGGGTGTGGAACGTGGCCGGCAACTGGATGATCAACGCAGTGACCACCCGGTCGATCACGTGGAGCCCGCGGTGGTCGAGCGCGTCACGGGCCGTCGGTCCGATCTGGCGCACGAGCTCGGCGAAGAGTCGGGAGTGTCGGCTCTCCTCGCCGACCTCGATGAGCGCGTAGGTGGCGCGTGCGTCGGTCACGTCGAGCCGGCCGGCGAGTTCGAGTCCGAACCCTGCGGTCAGCACCGCCTCGAAGCGGATCCCTGCGACGAGCATCGACGCGACCTCCTCACGCGCCAGCAGGCGTCGCTGCTCGGCGTCGAGGTCGAGTCCCAGCCCGGCGATGCTCAACAACTCGTCGGGGATCAGCTGGCGCTCGCCCAGGCGACCCGAGAGCTCGGTGGCGGTGTCGGGGTCGATCGCGCGGCGGAGCGACACGCCCACCAGGCGGTCGAGGCGCCGGGTGTCCGGGGCCAGGCTGGTCCTGGATTCGGTCATGGTCACGGGTCCTCCCGTTCCGGGCGTCTCCGCCCTCGTCGTCGAACGCTCGCCCGTCGTCGAGCGCTGTTGTTACCGTCGGTAACTTACTAGCGGTAACTTACCGACGGTAACGCGCCGTGTCAACCCGCCGGTACGGTGGTGGGGTGGGTGAACGACGCAAGCGGTCCAAGCGTGAGCAGGAGGACCGCCGGGAGGAGCTGATCGACGCCGCGGTCGCCGCGATCCGGCGGGACGGCGCCGAGGTGTCCATGGAGGACATCGCCCAGGAGGCGGGCATCACCAAGCCGATCATCTACTCGAACTTCGGCGACAAGGCCGGTCTGGCCGATGCCATCGCCACCCGCTTCTCCGCCGAGCTGCAGGCCGAGTTCGCGACCGTCTGGCAACAGACCGACGAACCACGGGAACGCGTCGTTCGCTCGATCGATGCGTGGGTCGGCTTCATCGAACGCGACCCGCACATCTACAGCTTCCTGTCCGAGGGCACCTTCGGGGCGGGTCGTCGACTCGACGAGCGGCGACTCGTCGACGACCTGGGTCGCACCGTGTCCCGCGCGCTCGGCGAGGCCCTCCGGGGTGCCGGCGCCGACTCGGGACCGGCCGAGCCGTGGGCCTTCGGCATCCTCGGCATGATCCACGTCAGCACCGAGTGGTGGCTCGAGCGCCGGACGCTGAGCCGCGTCGACTTCGTGCAGTTCATCACCGACCTGCTGTGGCAGGGCCTGGCGGGCGGCGGCCTGGACACCGGCCCCGGATCCGGGGAGTCCGGGAGCGGTCGCAGCGGCGCCGCAGCTAGCTCTGGTGGAGCTCGTCGCCCAGCCGCCGCAACGACGCCACCACGTCGCGCTCGTCGACGCTGACGAAACGCCCGTCGTCCAGCACGCGTTCCCCCGCCACCCACACCGAGCGGACCTGGTGGCGCGACGCGCCGTAGACGACGGCAGCCAGCGGGTCGAGCACCGGCTCGGTGGACGGATCCGACAGATCGACCGCGACCAGGTCGGCCAGCTTCCCCACCTCGATCGACCCCGTGTGGGCCTCGATCCCGGCCGCCTCGGCCCCACCCAACGTCGCGGCCCGGAGCACGGTCGCCGCCGGCAGGTTCGTCGCATCGGGCCCGCCCGGACCCGAGGGGGCGCCCTTGTGCAGCAGGGCCGTCAGGCGCAGCACCCCCAGCAGGTCGAGGTCGTTGGCGCTCGCAGCCCCGTCCGTGCCGAGCGCCACCGTGGCTCCGGCGGCGAGCAGGCCGGGAACCGGCGCCACCCCCGAGGCGAGCTTCAGGTTCGACACGGGGCAGTGCGCCACGGCGGCGCCGGCGGCCGCCACCCGCGCCTGCTCGGCCGGGTCCAGGTGCACGCCGTGGGCGAGCACCGTGTCGGGGCCGAGCAGTCCCGCGTCGTCGAGCACGTCGAGCGGACGACGACCGAGCCGCTCCAGCACCATCGCGTTCTCCGCCTCGGTCTCGGACAGGTGGATCTGCACGATGCAGTCGTGGCCCGCGACCAGCTCCGCCACCTCCGAGAGCTGCCCGGGTGACACCGTGTAGGTGCCGTGCGGGGCGATCGTCGGACGCCACGCACCCTCGCTCGGATGCGTCCGCAGCCAGTCGGACGCGTAGGCCATGAGGTCGTCCCACGGGAGCGTCGACGGACCACCCTCGATGATCGTCGGCCCCGAGAGCACCCGCAGACCCACCTCTGCGGCCGCGGCGACGCCGGCCGTGGCGTGGAAGTACATGTCGAGCGAGGTCGTGACCCCTGAGCGCACCAGCTCGACGGCCGCGGCCCGGGTTCCGACCTGCACGTGGCCCCGCGTCAGGGTCCTGGCCTCGAGCGGCATCACGATCGCCAGGAAGTCGGCCAGGTCGCGGTCGTCGGCCGTCCCCCGGAACATGGTCATCGCCAGGTGGGCGTGCGTGTTGACCAGGCCCGGCAGCAGCACGTGGCGCTCGAACCGATCGACCGGGAGCCCCAAGTGCGCCTCCACGATGTCGGCGGCCGGTCCGACCGACACGATCCGCCCGTCGGCGCCCACCACGACGGCGCCGTCCGGCAACGTCGCCCCGGGGCTGGCCGGGTCACCAGCCACTACCCAGTCCGCCCGGACGATCCGCGCCCCATCGGATCGGACACCGTCCCCAGCCGCCACAGGCGCACGCTACCGTCCGTCGATGGCCCTGGACGTCGACGCGTTGCGACGGGACACACCGGGCCTGCTCGACCGGGTGTACCTCAACCACGCCGGCGCGTCGCCGTCACCGACGCCCGTGGTGGACCGGGTCGTCGAACACCTCCGCCTGGAGGCCCGGATCGGTGGCTACGAGGCCGCCGTCGAGCACGCCGACGAGCTCGACGGGGTGCATGCGTCGGTGGCCCGCCTGCTCGGTGGCGCTCCGGACGAGGTGGCCCTCTGCGACAGTGCCAGCTCGGCGTGGCACCGGGCGTTCTGGTCGTTCCCACTCCAGCCGGGCGACGTCGTGCTCACCTGCCGCAGCGAGTACGTCACCAACGCGCTCGCCCTGCTGCGCGCCGAGCGGACCCTGGGCATCCGGATCGAGGTGCTGCCCGACGACGCGGTCGGCCAGGTCGACGTCGACGCGCTCGCCGACCGGCTGGCTGCCGGCGACGTGGCGCTCGTGAGCCTCGTGCACGTGCCCACCCAGGGCGGACTCGTAAGCCCCGCCGAACGGGTCGGTGCCGCCTGCCGGGCCGCCGGCGTGCCGCTCATGCTGGATGCCTGCCAGTCGGTCGGCCAGCTCCCGACGCGGGTCGACGAGCTCGGCTGTGACGTGCTCACCGCCACCGGCCGGAAGTTCCTGCGGGGCCCCCGCGGCACCGGATTCCTGTGGGTGCGACGCGACCTGACCGACCGACTCGACCCGCTGCTGCTCGACTCGCAGGGCGCGGTGTGGACCGGTGAGCGCACCTACGAGCTGGCACCCGGCGCCCAGCGGTTCGAGTCGTTCGAACGCAACTGGGCCGGGCTGCTGGGACTGGGTCGGGCGGTCGAGTACGCGCTCGCGATCGGGATCGACGTGATCGCCGAACGGGTGGTCTCGCTGGGGGCCGAACTGCGCGACTCGCTCGCCGGACTCCCCGGCGTCCGGGTCCACGACCGGGGGGCCCGGCGCTGCGGGATCGTGACGTTCACCATCGACGGCCACGACCCCGAGCAGGTGCAGCGCGACCTGGTGGCCCGGGGGGTGCAGGTGTGGACCGCGAACGTGGCCTACGCCCGGCTCGACCTGTCCGCACGCGGGTTGACCTCCATGGTCCGCGCCTCGGTCCACGTGACCACCACCGAGGAGGAGGTGGACCGGACGGTCGACCTGGTCGGACGGATCAGTCGAGGCGGCGCTTGATCGCCGCCAGCTCCACCCGCTCCGGCAGTTCCTTGTAGAACGGGTCCAGCGGGTAGCAGCCGGACACCAGCCCGTTCCGGGGTGCCGTGGTGCAGTCCGAGAACGTCCGGCACAACGACCGGGTGCGCAGCGGTCGACCGGCCAGCACGTCGGCGGGCAGGTCCGGGTACGACAACACCATCCGACCCAGACCGACCGAGTCCACCCAGCCGGCCGACACGGTGGCCTGTCCGACGTTCGCCAGGAACTGCTGCAGGTAGGTGTAGCCGGTGCCGACCACCACCGTCCCGGTCGGCACGGCGGCCCGCAGGTCGCGGGCCGCCGCCAGCATCGTCGCTGCGTCCGCGAGCGGATCCCGGGGTGGGGTGTAGCCGTCCGACGGAGGGAACCATGCCGGCCGCTGCGCGTGCGGTGACCAGTAGGGGCTGCCCACGGTCGTGCAGACCATCCGGACACCCCGTTCGGCCAGGAGCGACACGACCTCGACCGCCTCCCCCAGCTCGGGGCCGGCGGGGCCGACCGGGCCGAAGACGGCCGCGGCCTGCGGATCCGGTCCCCCGATTCCGTCGGCATCCGGCCGGTGAGGTGCCGGATCGAACACGGACAGGCGCACCCCGATGCCGAGCGTCGGCGCCGCGGCCCGGACCCCGTCCACGCACGACACCAGGAACCGGGTCCGACCGGCCAGGTCGCCGCCGTACCGGCCGGGGCGGTCGTGGGCCGACAACAGCTCGTGACCCAGGTAGCCGTGGCAGGCCTTCAGGTCGACGAAGTCGAATCCGGCATCTCGCGCCACCACGGCGGCGTCCACGAACCGGCCGACCAGCTCGTCGAGCTCGTCGTCGCTCAACAGGCTGTCGGGACCGGCGCCGACCCGGGCGTCCAGCACGGGGTCGAGGCGGGCCGTGCGCGGCGCCGGGGGCCCGTCGGGGCGGGCCCAGCGGCCCGAGTGGGTGAGCTGCAACCCGACGACCGGGGCGACCCCGGTCCTCGCGGCCCCGGTGCGCAGGGCGCCGAGCAGTCCGGCCAGGTCCTCGACGGAACCCGGACCGATGGTCAACTGGCGCGGGTTGGCCCGGCCGTCGTGGCGCACCGCCACCGCCTCGCCACCCCACACCAGGCCGGCCCCCGACGCACCGAACCGCTCCCACCGACGCCGGACCAGGTCCGAGGGGCGACCGTCCCCGGTGCCGTCCCAGCCCTCCATCGGCAGGATGCAGAAGCGGTTCGGCACCCGCAGCGGGCCCGCGGCGTCGTCGACCACGAAGGACTCGGCGAGCGGTCCGCCCGGATCGACGGTGTCGTCGACGGGGAGCGACACGCCCAGCTCCGCCAGACGGTCCCTGAGCGCCTCCGGGTCGGCGAACGACTTGACCTGTGGGTACGGGAGCCGCTTGGTCACGCAGGAACTCCGTCCAGGACCCCGAGCCGCCCGCCCAGCTCGCGCAGCACCTCCACATCGGCGTCGGGTCGCCGCGGGGCGCCGGTCGGGGTCACGTCGCCGTCCAACCAGCCCCGCAGCACCAGGAACTGGGCGGCGGAGTGCTTGTAGGCCGGCACCGGCGTGCGGAAGGTGAACCGTCCGAGGTACTGCAGGTCGTCGTTGAGCTGGTGGAACGACGAGTCACCGGCGGCCCAACGGCGGTCCCGCTCGGCGAACAGGTCCGGGGCGAACGTCGAGATCCCGAGCAGGTAGTCGCTCCCGTAGCAGACCATGTCGATCGCCAGGTCGTTGCCGGTCAGCACCATGAAGTCGGGTCGGAGTTCGTCACGGAGCCGGAGCCGGTCCCACTCCGGCGCCCGTTCCAACGACGAGTGCTTCGCTCCGGCACAGGCGGCGATCCCGAGCAGCTCGCGGTAGCCGTCCGGACTGAGGACGAATCCGGCCGGGTGGAACGCCCGGGACAGCTCGAATCCCAGGAACCGGTCGCAGCGCTCCCCCACCGCGCGCAGCGCGGCGAGCCGTCCCTCCTCGTCGAGCGCACCGAGCCCGTGGGACGGGAACAGGATCGGGGTCCCACCCGCACCGGAGATCAGCTCCACCTGCCGGTGGTACCGGTCCAGGTCGAGTGGATCGCCCGGTGCGTCGTCGACGTGGGCACCGGCGACGAACTCCCGGCCGTCACAGACCGACCGCGACAACTCGAGCACCCGGGCCCGCCACCCGTCGTCGAGCGTCGGCCCGTACCCCGTGTCCATGTTGACCGCCGGCACCAGTCCGGCCGCCAGGGTGCGGACGAGGTGGGCCTCGAACGACGTGAGGTCCGGGGTGTCGGGATCCGTGAACGGCAACAGCACCGCCGACATCCCGGTGATCGTCCGCCGCGGGCGCAGCAGGTCGTACGGCTCGGTCACGGGTTCCACGGTGACGTCACGGCTCGGTTCACCGCACCCACGATACGGCCCGGTCCTGGGCCTCCAGGACGATCCGGCTGACGGTCAGGGGGTGGTCACGTCCCATCAGCCGCTCGCCACCGTCGGCCAGGTCGGCGAGGAGCTCCGCGGGCCAGGTGACGCTCTCGTCCACGGCCAGGCGCCGGTGGGACCGATGGTCCGTGATCCACAACTCGGGCGAACCGGCCGCACCGTCGACGACCGGGGTCCGGACCTCCAGGCGACCGTCGGTGCCGGTGACCACCAGCCGGACGTCGCCCCAGGACGGGAACCCGTCCGCCTCCAGGAAGTCGACCCGGTGGAACCCGCGGGCCCCGCCACCCTCGAGCACCAGCTCGGCGACGTCGTCGACCTCGGGCAGCTCCGGCGAGGCGACGTTGCCCGCCGCCGCGTGCACGACGCGCACGTCCTCGGCCCCGGTGACCGCCACGAACTGGTCGACCTGGTGGGTGGCCAGGTCGACCAGCAGCGTCCCCGCCCGCCGGGGATCCGCGAACCAGTCCGGGCGCGACCCGAACGCACCGCGGTGCGGCGCCGACCCCTGGACGGCCACGACCCGGCCGATCGCCCCCGAGCGCGCCAGGTCGGCCGCGGCCCGAACCGCCGGCACCCCGTAGCGCTCCGAGAACAGCACCCACCAGCGACCCTCCGAGGAGTCGAGCGCCGTACGGACCCGGTCGAGCTGGTCGGCACTGGTGACGCCCGGCTTGTCCGCCAGCACGGAGCGACCGTCGGCCAGGGCCTCCACGGCGACACCGGCCCGGTCGGCCGGCACGCCGACGGTCACCACCAGCCCGACGTCCGGGTCGGACAGGACACCGTCGGCGTCGGTCGGGCGCGACCCCGGCTGCCAGCCGGCGAAGTCGGACGACAGGGTGCCTCCGTCGGTGTGGGCGACCACGACCGCACCGGCCCGGCACAGCCCGTCGACCAGCTCGAAGGCGTGCAGGTGCTCCAGGCCCACGACCCCGATGCCGACACCCGGCCCCGAGCGCGCCGGTCCGTCGTGTCCGGATCCCACTCGAGCCTCGCCCACGGCGCCACCGTAGGTCGCGGCGGCCCGGTAGCGTGCGCCCCATGCCCAGCTACGAACAGCTCTTCATCGGCGGCCAGTGGGTCGCACCCGCATCGGATCGAACCTTCGACGTCGTCAACCCCTTCGACCAGAGTCCCGTCGGCCGCGCTCCCGAGGCCGTCGAGGCCGACGTGGACCGGGCCGTCGACGCAGCCCGCGCCGCGCTCGACCCTGGTCCGTGGGCGTCCGCGACGGCGGCCGAGCGGGCCGACCTCATGGTCGCCCTCGGCGAACAGGTCAACCTGCGATTCACCGAGTTCGCCGACCTCATCACCGCCGAGAACGGCTGTCCGACCCTGTTCAGCCAGCTCGGACAGGTGGGTGCGGCCACCATGGTCCTGCAGTTCTTCACCGACCTGACGCGGACCTATCCGTTCGAGGAGCTCCGCCAGGGCGTGTTGTCACCTGTCATCGTCCGCCGTGAGCCGGTCGGCGTGGTCGCCGGGATCATCCCGTGGAACGTGCCCCTGTTCATCACCATGCTGAAGCTGGCACCGGCGCTGGCCTCGGGTTCGACGATCGTCGTCAAGCCCGCCCCCGAGACCCCGCTCGACGCGCTGCTGCTCGCCGAGTGCGTCGAGGCCGCCGGGATCCCGGCCGGCGTGTTCAACGTCGTGCCAGCCGATCGAGAGGTCGGCGAGTACCTGGTCCGCCACCCCGGTGTCGACAAGATCTCGTTCACCGGCTCGACCGCCGCCGGCCGCCGGATCGGCGCGATCTGTGGCGAACAGTTGAAGCGCTGCACGCTGGAACTCGGCGGCAAGTCCGCGGCGATCTTCCTCGACGACGTCGACGCCGAGGCCGCGGTCGCCGCGCTGCTGCCACTCGGTTCGCTGATGAACAACGGGCAGGCGTGCGTGGCACAGACCCGCATCCTCGCTCCGCAGAGCCGCTACGAGGAGATCGTCGAGGCCGTCACGGCCGGTACCGCCGGCATGATCGTCGGTGACCCGATGGAGA
>CAIYGQ010000054.1 GCA_903925745.1 uncultured Actinomycetes bacterium
GCAGGTTGCACGACCTGTCGGAGCAGCGGAGCCAGCGGGGGAACGGCAGGACCGGGATCCCGGTGAACGCCCACGACTCCCAGACGTTGCGGGTCTCGGGCTCCCAGGGTGCGCCGCGCAGCTGGGCCACCTGCTGTCCGACGTGTGCGTCAAGCCGGACGGCTGCGAGGAGGCGGTCCTCGCCGATGATGGTCTGCCGGGTCTCGTCCCAGTCGTCGAGGCCCGCGACGAGGACCGAGAAGTTGGGCAGGTCGACGGTCGACCCGACCCCGTAGGAGTACATCATCTGCGAGGGCCGGATCCCGCCGACCCGACGGGCGACCTGCTGCTCGGCCATCAGGCGTCGACCTCCTCGACCAGCGGCTCCTCGTCGCCGACGGTGTCACGCCCCGACTGTCTGCTGGCGCCCTTGCCGAGCTCGAAGTCGGGGGCGTCGCCCAGACTCCGGTCGTCGGGGTTGATGATCAGGTTGACGGTCGGTTCGGTCTCCCGGAGCGACCACGGGCAGGTGAACAGGTCCCACGCGGCGATGCCAGGGACGTCGAGCAGCGGGGCGACGGCGTTCTTGGGGTCCTCGGTGTAACCAAGGGTGCTGCCCGGGCGGTCCTGCTCGGTGCCCCAGCGGTCCAGCCGGGTCTGGAGCAGGTCGCGGACCAGGTCGCCGACCTTGACGTCGCTGGTGACCTGCTCGGCACGGCTCACGATCCGCTCGACGATCGCGTCGAGCTCGAGCCCGTTGAGCACGACCCGTTGCGCCCCTTCGTTGGGGTTCCACGCACTGGGCGACCACACCGACCGGTCGGCCTCCTGCCGGGCCAGAGCCACGAGCACCGCCGACAGGCCCCGGTCGAGCGCCCGTGGGGAGAACGGGGTGACCGACAGCGCCTCGACCTGCCGGTAGAAGGTCGAGTGGTAGTGCTCAAAGGTCTCGTAGTGCGACAGGTCACGGGGACGCGACCAGTTGTAGAGCGTGACGACCAGACCCGGACCGTCTTGGGAACGGCCGACACGTGACGTCGCCTGGATGTACTCCGACGTCGTCTTGGGCTGCCCCACGGCGCACATCACGCCGAGACGGCCGACGTCGACGCCGACCGAGATCATGTTCGTGGCCAGCAGCACGTCGATCGGGTAGGTGCCCTCTGTCTCGGGGTCGAACCTCTGCTTGAGCCGGTCGAGCACGTCACGGATGTCGCCAGCGCTCACACGGCTGGTGAGCTCGGCGACGCCGCTGGAACGCAGTCGCCGCTGACCAAGCCCGCGGCGGTCGGCGCGGAACACTGCGTTCTTGATCTCGTCGTCCACGAGCCGGCGGGTGCCGGCGAGCTCGCGGAGCGCCGAGAAGTAGCCGACCAGGGTCATCCAAGGGTCCGCCGCTGCGCCGTACCGCTCATAGAGGCGTTGGGCAGAGGAGAGCTGCGCGGTGAACACGCGTACCTCGGCTGACTTGAGCCGCAGGCCGGGGGCGCAGATCCCCAAGTACCGACGACCAGCGCGGTCCTGCGTCGACCGCTCCCTGGCGAAGAACGAGTCGCTCACGTCGAGCACCGGGGCGGGGAACACGGCCAGCCGGCGCGCGAACAGGGCATGTGCCTGTTCGGCGGCCCGCCGGACGGTCGCCGTCGAGGCCACCACCTTGGGCCGCACCGGGGTGCCGTCCACCTCCCAGGTGGCGAGCTCATCGATGGCTGTCTCGTAGAGGCCGACGAGCGTGCCGAGCGGCCCGGAGATCAGGTGCAGCTCGTCCTGGATGATCAGGTCCGGTGGGCGCAATGGCGTGACGTCGACTGTCTTCGCCGCAGGCAGGTTCCCGGCCTTCGGTCCTGTCGCATTGTGGGAGTCCCGCTCCGGCCGCTTCGAGTCGATGGTGTCGAGGTCCGGGGACCGGTAACCGTGGCGCTCGCATCGACGGGTCACGTTGCCGAAGAGCATGTGCAGCGGGCCCCTCCATGGGAGCTGTGCGAACTTGTCGGCGGTCGAGATGATGAAGCTGGGCAGCAGCCGGTAGAGCTCCTCGTCGACGGTGACCACTGGGAGCCCCTCGCCGGGCGAGTTCACTGCTGTGAACGGGCACGTGCCGAACTGTTCGCCGCAATACAGCAGCGTCCTCCAGCGCTGCACGTCCGTCTTGGCGTCCCGGCCGTCGTTCAACCGCGTCCCGCACCACGGGCACGACACGAGCTGCACCGGGGACGACGACGCGTTGCTCTTCCTGCCCGCCGACGCCGCCTCCTCGATCGCGTAGGCCGCGTCCTTGGTGCGGTTGGGCGTCACGTTGGCGCCCACCCACATTCCCAAGCGGAACGGCTCGTCGCCCCATCGGTCATCCCTGCCGACCAGCTCGCGACGCCGAACCTCGCATGCACAGATGAGCGCTGCGGCACGCTCGAACTGCTGGGCGGTGAGGAGCCGCAGCGTGTAGCGCATCAGGACAGCCACGCCACCCGACCTGCCGTCCCTGCCGGCGACCGTACCCCGCATCCTGCGGATCGCCAGGGTGAAAGCGGCGAGCCCCAGGTAGGCCTCGGTCTTGCCGCCACCGGTCGGGAAGAACAACAGGTCGACGAGCCCGGCGTCGCGGGTGCGCTCGGCGTGGGTGGGATCGGTCAGAGACGGCAGGTTGAGCACCAGGAACGCGAGCTGGAACGGCCGCCAGGACCGGTTCTTCGCCTCGTCGACCTGGTCGAGCGCCGCGGTGAGCTCGACAGCGGGGTCGTCGCGGCGGATGTCCGAGGCCAGGGTGTGGACGCGCTGTTGCCACATGGTGTGGTTCGCGAACCGGAACGCCTCCGCAGCGTCGGTCTCCACCCCGTCGACCGGGGCAAGAAGGGCGACCCCGTCACGGAGACGCCGGGCAGCCCGGCGGGCATCCGCGAGCGCCGCGACCGCGGCCGTCTGGTGCTCACCGAGGCGATCCGCGCCGGCGTCGAGACGTTCCTGCTGCTCGTCCAGCCACACCTCGTAGGCGGCCACCAGCGGCGACACCGCGCCCACGAGTCCTTGGCCGTCCAGCCGGCTGAGCTCGGCCATGTCGAGCACCACGCCCGACAGCGCGGCGCGCACCTGCTCGGAGCGCGACGGATCGTTCGGGCCGGGCGCCTCGGTGACCGGCACCTCATGGCGCGGCACCGCGGTCGTCTCGATGTGCACCGCCCGGGTCGGGTCAGCCGCATCGACCTCGGCGTGGGTGGCCGTGCCGTGCCCGACGGCGAACTCGACCCGGTTCCGGTACTGCAGGTCCAACAGGGCGAGCTCGTCGACCTCGGCCGGGGTCTCGTTGCCGAGCACGTCGGCGCGTCCGCAGAACACCGGCGCACGCCCCGGTGCCTCGACGGCGAGGGACACCTGGAACAGCCAGGCCTCGTCCTTGTTCTGCGTCGGGGCCTCCTGCTCGTTGACCAAGAAGAGCGACACCAGCCACCCGTTGGCGAGCCGGGTCACCTTGCCCCGCACGATGACCTCGGGCTGGTCGACGACCGGCACCAGCGGGGCGACTTCACCCTCGGCCACGGGGACCGTCACGGTGCCCGAGGTCGGGTAGCGCTGCCACACCGTGGAGCTCTCGCCGTCGCCCTCCCCGGCGCCCTCCTTCAGGTACCGGCCCCACGAGGCGGTGACCGCCAGCTCCGTGGTGCCGTCAGCGACGGTGAAGCTCACCCCGATGCTGGAAGGGAACAGCGACGGCTTGGCGGCGGTCTCGGTGTCGTCGCTGCCCGAGTCGTCCGACGCAGAGGAGTTCGCGGCGACGCCCTCGGAGCGCTCGCGGCGCTCCGGGTCGATGGCGAGTGACTGCTTGGGGGCGAGCAGTCCCGTGATGTAGCGCTCGCTCACCCGGCCACGGCCGGGCAACTGCTCGAGCTCACCGCCAGCGGGACCGTGGAGGTCGCCGATGATCAGCTCCTCAAGCTCAGCGCGCAGCACCGCCGGGGAGGGTGCCGGGTCGAACAGCTTCCCCGGGGGCGTGCTCGTGTTCTCGGGGGTCGCGTCGGACATGGCGCTCACTGTCCCTCGGTCTCGTCATCGGCCATGGAGCCGAACAGGTCCAGCCCCTCGGCCCCGGTTGGGGCCTTCTTCTTGCGTGCCGGGGCCTTCTTCTTGGCGGTGCTGTGCAGCCCCTGTGCGACCTCAGCCTCGTAGCGCTCCTTGTTCAGCTCGAGGAGCCGTTCGAGCACCTCAGTCGCTGCCGCAGGTGAGAACGTGTAGCGGATGCCCTGGCCGCGGACCGGGTGGAACCCGTGCTCCAGGTCGAGGTCGGACCATCCGTACGCGTCGCGCACCGCGACGTCGAGCTCCTGGTGTAGCTCACGCAGCCGCACGATCCCTGGCGTCGTGTCGCTCGGGTCGTGCACACGGTTGTACGTCGCCGTCAGGCCCTCGTCCGCGGTGACCA
>CAIYGQ010000055.1 GCA_903925745.1 uncultured Actinomycetes bacterium
GGCCACACCTGGCGTGTAGGCCATCGACAGGTCGTCGTTGTCGCCCACCGGCAGCAGCGGCAGCACCTCGATCTTGCCGCCCTCGTGCAGCTCGAAGGTGCGGTCGACGCACTCGATCACCTCGACGCCCTCGAGGCCGTCGATGTGGCGGCGCACCTCTTCCTGGTGGGCCTCGTCGCGGCAGTTGACGTTGATGTTCTCGTCGAGGATCGGACCTTCAAGATGCACGAGGGCGGCAAGATCGAGGTGCTGCCGCTCGCCCCGGTCCGCGACGTCGAGGACCTCTCGATGGCCTACACGCCGGGGGTGGCGCGTGTCTGCATGGACATCGCCAAGCGCCCCGAGGCGGCGCACGAGTACACGATCAAGCGCAACACGGTCGCGATCGTGAGCGACGGGTCGGCCGTGCTCGGCCTCGGTGACATCGGTCCAGAGGCCGCCATGCCGGTCATGGAGGGCAAGGCGCTGCTGTTCAAGCACTTCGCCGGTGTGGACGCGTTCCCGGTGTGCATCCGCACCAACTCCCCCGAGGAGATCATCGAGACGGTCCTCCGCCTCGAGCCCACCTTCGGCGGGATCAACCTGGAGGACATCGCCGCCCCGGGCGCCTTCGAGGTCGAGGAGCAACTCGACGCGCAGATGGACATCCCGGTGTTCCACGACGACCAGCACGGCACTGCGATCGTCACGCTGGCGGCGCTCGAGAACGCCCTGCGGATCGTGGGCAAGGACATCGGCGAACTGAAGGTGGTGGTCGCCGGGGTCGGGGCGGCTGGTGTCGCGGTGTCGAAGATCCTCATGAACGCCGGTGTCCGCAACGTCGTCGGGTGTGACCGTCAGGGTGCGGTCTCGCTCGACCGGTCGGACCTGAACCGGTCGAAGCAGTGGTTCGCCGAGAACACGAACCCGGAACACCTGAGCGGATCACTGGCCAAGGTGCTGCCCGGTGCCGACGTGTTCATCGGGCTGTCGGGTCCGAACCTGATCACCCGGGAGGACGTCCAGGGCATGGCGGCCGACCCGATCGTGTTCGCCATGGCGAATCCGGACCCGGAGATCCGACCGGAGCTGATCCAGGACGTGGCGGCGGTCATCGCCACGGGCCGGTCGGACTTCCCGAACCAGATCAACAACGTGCTCGCGTTCCCGGGTGTGTTCAGGGGCGCACTCGATGCGCAGGCCCGGCAGGTGACCGAGAACATGAAGGTGGCCGCCGCCCGGGCGATCGCGGCCTGCGTGTCGCCGACCGAACTCGCTCCCGACCGGATCATCCCGTCGGTGTTCAACACCTCGGTCGCACCCAGCGTGGCGATGGCCTGCGCGGACGCCGCCCGGGCCGACGGGGTCTGCCGGAGCTGAGCCCCCCGGGGCCCGGAGCCGATCGGCTCCGGCCTCACTACCATGCGGTGGTGGACTCGGCGGCGGGAGACACCCTGGGCGATCCGGCGGGCGGCGAGGTCGGCACCCGGACGGTCGATGATCCGCCACCGGCCGGAGCGACGCCGGACCGTGGCGAAGATGCCGTCCGGGCCGGTGCCGGTCCGACGACCCCGTCCTCGCTGACCAGCCTCATCGAACGTCTGGTCGGCGACCGGTGGATCGCGGCCGAGGCGGTGCTGGTCGTGCTGGCCGCGGTCGCCGCCTGGTCGATCCGGTTCGTCCAGGACGACGCCTTCATCTCCTACCGCTACTCGCGCAACCTGGCCCGTGGAGAGGGGCTGGTGTTCAACGCCGGCGAACGCGTCGAGGGCTACACGAACTTCCTGTGGACCGCGCTGCACGCCGTTCCGGAGTCGCTCGGCTGGTCGACACCGCTGTTCAGCCAGGTCATCGGGATCGTCACGATGGTCGGCGCGGTCCTGGTGACGGGGGTGCTCGCGCGACGGCTCTTCTCGTCGCGGTCGTTCGCGCTGCTCGCGCAGGCGGTCCTGGTCGCCAACGTGAGCTTCCTCGGCTACGGCACCGGCGGACTGGAGACCATGCTCCAGACCCTGCTCGTGCTCGGCGTGAGCGTTGCGCTGCTCCCGTACGGCACGGCGAACGCCGTGCGGACCGGATGGACCGCACGGCGGGTCACCGCCGGCCTGGTCGCCGGGCTCGCCGTGTTGACCCGCATGGACTCGGCGGTCCTCATCGCCACGGTCGTCCTGGTGCACCTGGTGGCCGTCGTCCGCGAGCCCCGGCCGGGCGACGACGGTCCGTCGAGCGCCTGGCGTCCGCTCGCCACGGCCGCCCTGGCCATCGGACTGCCGGCCGCCGCCGTGGTCGTCCCGTGGCTGGTGTGGAAGTGGGGCTACTACGGGTCGTTGTTCCCCAACACGTTGGCGGCGAAGTCCACGGCCAACCCGATCGTCCCGTTCCTCTACGGCGTCGTCTACCTGGTCTGCTTCCTGCTCAGCTACGCGGCCTTCCTGCTGATCGGCCGGGCCCGGCGCCGGTGGCGGTCCTTCCTGGCGGTGCCGGGGGTGGCGCAGGTGGCCTGGGTGGTCCCGGTGTGGTTCCTCTACATCTGCGTGGTCGGCGCCGACTTCATGGAGTTCCGCTTCGTCGTGCCGGTCATCCCGTTCCTCGCGTTGTTCGCCGCCTACCTGCTCGACCCGATCACCACGGTCCTGCGGCAGGCCCTGCTCGTCGGCACCCTGCTCGCCTTCTCGGCCGCGCACGCCGTGGCCCCGACGATCCTCCCGTACCCCGTGCTGACCTTCACGCAGATCTCCCACTGGCCCAGTTCGTCGCCGACCGCCTGGCAGGCGATGGGCGAGCTCCTGAACGAGCAGTTCCCCGGTGGCCCCGACGTGCCGGGCCAGCCGGTCATCGCCGTGGCACCGCTGGGCGTGATCGGGTACTTCGCCGACCTCCCGACCGTGGACATGCTCGGTCTCGCCGACGCCACGGTGGCCCGCGAGGGGGCCACGTTCGACCTGTACTACCCGGGCCACGTCCGGATGGCGACGGTGCCGTACCTGGAGCAGCGGGGGGTCGACCTGGTGATCGGACAGCCCCGCGTCGTCCGCGCCGAACCCGAACGGACCTCCTACCGGTTGTCCGAGGTCACGAACCTGTGGCCCGCCGCCGACCTGAAACTGCTCGGGGACCAGGCCCGGATCATCGAGATCCCACTGAGCGACACGCAGGTCTGGCTGGTCGTCTGGCTGGAGCCGAACGACCGGGTGGCCGAGGCGGTCGAGCGCAACGGCTGGCGAGTGCTGCCCATCGAGCGAACCTGCGATCCGGCGGACCAGCCGAACTGGTTCGCCCGGGCGGCGGTCGGCCGGGCCACCTGCGGCTGAGCCTCACTCCTGCCGATCGGCGCCGGACGGACCGGTTCCCTCCGGTGTTCCGCCGCCGCCGGCATCGGTTCCACCCGGGACCGCGCCGGCGTTGGCCGCAGCGGCGCCCGAGGCTCCGGCCCCCGCCAGGTTGAGTCGCATCCGCATGGCGGGCCGCTCGACCAGTCGGTGGGCCACCTCAACCGACACGGCGAGCAGCGGCAGGTAGACGAGCAGCGCCAGACCCTCGGACACCTTGGAGACGGTCTCGAAGAGCAGCACGCCGATCGGGACGTGCAGCAGGTAGATGGCGTAGCTGCGGCGGCCGAGTTCGGTGAATGGCTTCCAGGAGAAGAAGCGGGCCACGGGGTGGTCGCGGTACCGGGCGAAGGTGAAGCACATCACCGCGACGCTGGCCGCGATCACCGTGAAGCCGAACTCACCCCAGTAGAGCCCGTCCCGCAGTGAGCCGCCCTCGGGCACCAGGAACGGGACGAAGAGCCCGAGTGGCTTCACGAACCACGTGCCGACCAGGAAGGTCGCCACCAGCACGCCGGTGGCGATCCAGGCGGCGATGCGCAGTCGCCGGCCGGCGGCGTCGCTGAGCCGTGCGGGGATCCGGGCGTTGACGAAGGCCACGACGACACCGAGCATGAGCGAGTCGGGTCGCTGGTACCACGCGAACACCGGGCCGACGTGTCCGTTCAGCCGGGCGAGTCCGATGGCGACCCAGCAGACCATGAAGACGGCGGCCACCCACTGGAGCCAGTTGCGACGGACGGCGACGATGATCAGGAGCGCACCGAAGAGGTAGAAGTGCTCCTCGACCGTGAGCGACCAGAGGTGCAGGAGCGGCCGGATCTCGGGCGGTCCACCGCCGACCAGCTCGGTGTGCACGGGGTGGATCACGTGGTAGAGGTACGTGCCGCCGGCCAGGGCGTCGCCGAGGGCCTTGTCGAGCAGGTCGCGGTTGTCGGTCAGCAGGTGGACCGCCAGGGCGGCGAGCACCGTCCCGACGATGACCAGGTACATGAGCGGCAGCAGTCGCAGGGCCCGCCGTGTGTAGAACCGACGCATGTCCACCCGTCCCGCCCGCCGGTCCTCCTCCAGGAGCAGCGTCGTGATCAGGAACCCCGAGAGCACGAAGAACAGGTCGACTGTGCCGGCGAATCCGCCGAACGGCTCGAACGTGGCGTGGACCAGGATCACCATGCACACGGCGATGCCGCGCATCCCGTCGAAGGGCGGCAGGTAGCCGAGCTTGTCGGCATTGGAGATGAACGGCGCGCGGCGGTCGGCGTCGTCGTTCGCCCCAACGCCGGATCGCTCGTCGCTCACCCTGTCCCCCGTGCCGTGCCGTGCTGTGCCGTGCCGGCCGGTCCCGGCCGGTCCACGGCTGTGGACTGCCCCACGGCCCGTGGCCCGGACCCCGGTGGCCGGTGCGCTGGCGCAGCGTGGATCAGCCGCTCAGGGTAGCCGGGGACCGTCGACGGTCCGCAGGGCGCGCACGGCCGGACGTGGTGGTCGGGACCGGCGTCGATCCGGTGACCTTCCGCTTTTCAGGCGGACGCTCTGCCAACTGAGCTACCCGACCGGGTGGCCGACCGGTGGGAGGCACCGAGCCGGCGTGGCGGTCCCGACGGGATTTGAACCCGCGACCTCCGGCTTGACAGGCCGGCGTGCACTCCAAACTGCACCACGGGACCACGGATGTGGCCTGCACCCCCAACGGGATTCGAACCCGTGTTACCTCCTTGAAAGGGAGGCGTCCTAGGCCGCTGGACGATGGGGGCTCTTCGCCCGTCAGGGGAACCGGCGAACCATAGCGTCTCGGCCGGAGGCCGAACAAAGGACCCGGGACGGCCGTCGCCTGCGTCAGTCCGTCAGGGCCCGGACCGTGAGCTCGAGCAGGATCCCGAGGTACTCGTACACGGCCAGGTTGTCGGCGGCGTCACCGCGTCCGGGGGCGGGGCGGTCGTCCTCGTCGACGTCGAGGATCGTGCCGAGCACGAGCCGCACGTCGTTGATCGACCGCATCCACGACTCGAGCTGGTCCTGTGTCAGCGACTCGGCGTCGACCGTGTCCAGGACGATGTCGATCGACGCGAGTCGTCGCTCGGTCAACTCGGTGCCCGCCAGGGCGGCGTAGCCGGCGTTCCGCTCGTCGTCGTCGCCGTAGGGGGGAGGAGAGAGCCTGACGGTCGCCGGGTCGTCGGCCAGGATCAGTTCGCGCAACTGCCCGACCACGGACGCCACCAGACGACGTTCATCGTCGCCGACGGCGAACCGGTAGGTGCCGTCGGAGCGGCGCTTGATGGGTGAACGGAACACGGGTCCTCTGGTTGGGCCGGGGACGTCAGTCCTGTTGCATGGTGGCCCACAGACCGTGCTCGTGCAGCCTGAACACGTCCCGTTCGGCCTCCTGTCGGTCGCCGCTCGAGACGACGGCCCTGCCCTCGTGGTGGACCTGGAGCATGAGCCGCTCCGCCTCCTCCTTCGAGTAGCCGAAGAGCTTCCGGAACACGAAGGCGACGTAGCTCATGAGGTTGATCGGGTCGTTCCAGACGATGACGACCCAGGGGCTGTCCAGGTCGACCTGGTCGGTCGTCTCGGGTTCGAGGGTCTCGACGGGGGCCGGGGCGGAGGCCCGTTCAATGCTGATGCGGCGGCGGTGGGCTGCGCCCAGGCCCCGGCTCGCACAGGTGCCGCCCGCCGACGCGGGTCGGCTCACGCGCGGGCCTCCACGGTCGATGCGTGGTGCTCGCCGCCGCCCATCGCCGCTCCCACTGGCCCGGCCGCCGGCGTGGCAGGTGCGGACAGACCCAGGTGGAACCAGATCGTGACCGCCAGCACGGCGGTGGCCCCGACGATGTGGGCGAGCACCATGGCGGCCGGGATCCCGGCCGCGTACTGCACGTAGCCGATGGCGCCCTGGGCGACGATCACGATGAGCAGCGCGTTGCCCCGCCGCACGATGCGGCCGTCCCCGAGTCGGTCGATCCCCGGCGTGCGCACCAACCGGACGAGCAGCACGACCACCACCGTCAGGAACAGCCACATGTTGATCGAGTGGACGCGCACGACGTCGGGGATGGAGAACCCGAAGCGCGGCGAGGCGGCGTCGCCGGCGTGCGGGCCCGTCCCGGTCACGACGGGCCCGGTGAGCATGAGCGCCGACACCAGGACCAACGCCGCGCGCGACAGCCACAGGTCGGTCGGAGGCACCACGGGCGCGCGCGGTCCGGCGGGACGGCCGGACCGCCACACCAGGACGACGGCGTCGGCGACCAGGATCATCGAGAGCACGAAGTGGCCACCGACGGCGATGGGGTGCAACTCGACGAGGACGGTGATCCCGCCCAACACGATCTGGCCGATCACGCCGGCGACCAGCCCGAGCGAGAGCCACATCAGGTCGCGCTGGTAGGGCCGCCGCCGGAGCGATCCCAGGACGGCGGCGATCACCGACAGCGACACCAGTCCGGTGAACAGGCGGTTCAGCTGCTCGATCGCCTGGTTGGGGGTTCCGACCGAGATGAAGTCACCGGGCTCGCAGTTCGGCCAGTCGGAGCACCCGAGGCCGGAGCCGGTGAGGCGAACGGCGGCCCCGGTCGCGACGATGGCGACGAGCATCGCGAGCGCGGCCACCGCGAGGATCCGGTAGCGGGCGGGAGTGATCGTCCACCGCCCGGACGCCCCCGGCTCGGCCGGGTCGGTTCCGGGTTCGTCTGCACTGGATCGGTCGGCACGGACGCGCACGCCGACAGGCTAGGTCCCGGGTCCGACGCGACCGCAGGCGGCCCGTGTGGCGTCCGTCGCCGGGTCCGTGCTGGCAGGACCGGGCACCGGACTCGTAACCTCGCCCGTGGAATGGTCGCTCCGGCAGTCAGCCCCTCGGTCCCGTTGCCCACCCGCATCGCCGGCTTCGTCGCGCTCACCAAGCCGCGGATCATCGAGCTGCTCCTGGTCACGACCGTGCCCACCATGGTCGTGGCCGAGGCCGGTCTCCCCTCGATCTGGCTGATGGTGGCGACCGTGATCGGCGGCACGCTCGCCGCCGGCGGGGCCAACGCCGTGAACATGGTCGTCGACCGCGACATCGACGCCCGCATGGAACGCACCCGCAACCGACCGTTGGTGACCGGCGTGGTGACACCACGTGCCGCGCTCGTCTTCGCCATCGGGCTCGAGGTGCTGGCGTTCGCGTGGTTGACGCTGGTGGTGAACCTGCTCTCGGCGGTGCTGGCCCTGGCCGCGTGCCTCTTCTACGTCTTCGTCTACACCCTGTGGCTCAAGCGGAACTCGTCGCAGAACATCGTCATCGGTGGAGCAGCGGGCGCGGTCCCGGTCCTGATCGGGTGGTCCTCGGTCACCAACACCGTCTCGATCTCGGCGGTCCTGCTCTTCGGCGTCATCTTCTTCTGGACGCCCCCGCACTTCTGGGCCCTCGCCATCCGCTACCGGGACGACTACGCGGGTGTGGACGTGCCGATGCTGCCGGTCGTGGCCGATGACCGCCACACGGTCCGCCAGATGGTCGCCTACTCGGTCGTGGTCCTGGCGCTCAGCCTCGCCGTCGCCGTCACGGCCTCGCTCGGCCCCATCTACTGGGTCACAGCAGCGGTCCTCGGGGTGGCGTTCACCTGGCGATGCGCCGCCCTGCGCCGGGACGCCTCTGCGCCCCGGGCCATGGGGGTCTTCTCCTTCTCGATCACCTACCTGACGGTCCTGTTCGTGGCCATGGCCGTCGACGTGCTCGTCCGCAACGGCCTCTGAGTCCGCCCGGGCGGAACCGGGCCGACGGTTTGCTCCCCTCGTCCGCCGCCGCGGTAGTGTCCGCGGGTTGCAGTACCCGGATTTCCCGGGGCCCACGGCGTGTCCGTGCGGTGGTCGGCAGCCCTCGAGGCGGTCGCCCCGGACGTCGTGGCTCCCGGCGGGAGATCCGGGTGGGTGGCCGGGTGAGTGCACGAGCGTGAGGTCAGACGACGCATGGCAGTAACCGAGACCAGACCTGCGAGCGAGACGGGCGCCGACCCGGGCTCGGGCCGGACCGCTCCGGGGGCCGTGGAACGGATCCTCGGCGGAGCCGACCACACCACGCTCGGTCGGATGTTCGTGCTGAGCGGGCTCGCCCTGTTCTGTGTGGCGATCGTCGCCCGTCTGCTCGTCGGGATCGACGCGGTGGCCGACAATGCGCTGCTGGGCGACGCGCTGGCGATGGTCTCGAGCAGTGCCCGGGTCCTCGGACCGCTGTCGCTCGTCGGCGCCATGACCGGGGTGCTGGTGTTCCTGGTGCCCCTCCAGCTCGGGTCGCCCGCGATCTCGTACCCCCGCGGTGTCTCGCTGGCCTACTGGACGTGGCTGCTCTCCACGATCGTCTTCGCCGTCAGCGTCGCCTTCGACGGTGGCGTCGGCGGCGCCGACACCGCGGCGGCCCGGCTCGGCAACGTGTCCCTGGGTGCCGCCCTGGCCGCCCTCGGGCTCGCAGCCGTGTGTGTGGCGACGACGGTCCTGACACACCGGCCGCCGGGCATGGGCCTGGCCAAGGTGCCCTTCCTGGCCTGGTCGGCACTGCTCGGTTCGACGCTGTGGATCGTCACCGTCGGCAGTGCCTTCGCACACGTGGTCGTCGGCCAGGTGTCCCGGGCCGACGCCCCCGGCCTCGCCGAGAACTTCGTCAACGGCATCCTGTGGATGACCCGGGCCCCGGCGGTCTACGTGCTGGTGATCCCGGTGCTCGGAGTCGCCCTCGACGTGTTCGCCACCGCCACGGGCTCCCGGGTGCGTCAGTACGGGATCGCCCAGGGGCTCATCGGGGCCTTCGCCGTGTTGTCGATCGGTGTCTGGGCGCAGGGCGACGACTCGGTCAACACCGTGGTCTGGACGGCGTTCGCCCTGTTGGTCGCCGTCCCGGTGCTCGGGATCCTGGGCCTCGTCGGGGACCTGGTGCGGCGGGGGCGGATCTCCTACTCACCAGCGCTGCTCCTCTCGGCGGTCTCGCTCCTGTTCATCCTCGGAGCGGTCACCTCGGGGCTGGTGTGGGCGCTGACGTTGGCGGGCAGCGGCACGCTCCTCGGCTTCGACGTCCGGTTGCTCGGTGCGGCGCAGGTCACGTTCGTGGCGGCGTCCCTGCTCAGCGGGACCCTGGCCGCGGTGTTCCACTGGTCGACCAAGTTCTGGGGCGGTCGACCCGCTGCGGCTCCGTCGAACGCAACGGCGCTCCTGGTGGTCGCCGGCGGCGGTCTGCTCTCGACCGCCGTGTTCGTGCAGGGACTGGTGCAGCGTGACGGTGAGCCGACCGCCAATCAGTTCTTCGGCGTGCTCGTCGTGGCCGCCGCCGCCCTGTACCTGCTCGGTGTGCTGTCCGCCGCCGGCGCCGTGCGGTCCGCATCCGCCGCCGCGGCCGATGGCGGAGACGACGAGCCCGTGGGTGGGACGCTCGAGTGGGTGGCGGCCTCGCCGGCGCGCGGTGACGACGTGCCCGACGACCTGCCGACCGTGACCTCGCCGTACCCGCTGGCCGACGCCCGAGACGGCGACGCCCCGGGAGAGGAGGCCGACCGATGAGCGAGGTCGCAGCACTGGACCTGGACGACCTGGCCCCGGCGCCACCGATCCGCCGCCGCGAGCTGCTGTTCGCCACGGCCTTCGCATCCGCCGGTGTCGTGATGGTGTTCGCCACGCTGGTGGGCGCCTACCTGGCGGCGCGGAACGCAGGCGGCGAGGCGTGGCTGGAGGGATCACGGATCCCCCTGACGCAGGCGAACATGCAGATGGCCACGATGGTCATGGCAGCCGTCACCATGCAGTGGGCCGTCTACTCGATCAGCCGCGACGATCGGCTGCACTCGTACCTGGCGCTCGGCATCACACTCCTGTTGGGCCTGGCGTTCGTGAACCAGACGACCTTCCTGGTCAAGCAGGCGAACGTGGTCCTCTCCGAGCCGGGCGGCGCGCTCTTCTACGCCGTGGTCGGCACCCACACCGCCATGGTGCTCGGAGGGATCGTCTACATCGCGCTCATGGCGTTCCGGGCGTTGGCAGGTCAGTTCTCCAGCAGGCAACCCGACGGCATCTCGGCCGCGGCGGTGTACTGGTACGTGTGCGTGGCCACGTACGCCGTCGTCTGGATCGCCGTCTACGTCATGAAGTGAGCGACCGATGATCACCCGTGGTTCCAAGTTCTTCTTCGCAGCGGCGCTGTTCGCCTACATCACGGCGCTCGTCTACGGGTTCCTGACCAGCGCCGCCGGCCAGTCCGGTGTGCTGGGGGTGTTCTCCGACGGCGGTGTCATCAACTCGATCGTCGGCCCGGTCACGTTCGGCTGGAAGGGTGGTGTCGGCGAGCACGTCGGCTACTCCGTGCTCATGGGCACTGCCGCCGTGATGGCCGGACTGGGTGGCTTCACCACGGCCTTCCGTGACGGGAGCGTCGAGGCCGTGGCCGAGATCACCCCGTCGGGCCAGGCCGGTCCCGTGGCGGTCCCGGCCGGGCTCAGCTACTGGCCGGCGTTCCTGGCCTTCGCCGTCACCATCTCCGTCGTCGGGCTCGCAGTCGACCGGGCCTTCTTCATCCTGGGGATCGTGCTCGTCGTGCTGGCCGGGTTCTCGTGGACGGTGCGGACGTGGGCCGAGCGGGCGACCGCCGACCGTGAGGCCAGCACGGAGCTGCGCCACACGCTCCTGGACCCCCTGGAGATCCCGATCCTGTCGGTCGTGGCCGTTGCGGTGGTGGCTCTGAGCGTGGCCATGATCCTGCTCGCGATCCCGGTCGCAGCGGCGACCTACGTCATCATCGTGCTCGCCGTCGTCGTGTTCGTGCTGGCGATCTTCCTGGCCAACCGCCCCGAGCTCAAGCGGTCGGTCCTGGTCGGCGTCCTGGTCGGTGGGGGACTGCTCTTGATCCTGGGCGGGATCATCGGGGGCATCCTCGGCAGCCCGGGACACAGCGAGGAGGGCCGGGCCGATTCGCCGTCCGCCGTGGTCCGGGTGGATACTGACGCTGCGGGTGCAGCCGGGTTCTGACGGGTTCTCTCGAACGGAAAGGTTGGGAATGCCCAGGAAGCAGAAGGCGATCATCGCTGCCACCACCGGTACGGCCCTGCTGCTGCTGGGGCTCTGGCTCATCGTCCGCACCATCGGCCGGCCCGAGGGCAAGCCCCTGAACACGCTGGCTCCCTTCGGGCAGCAGTCCCAGGACATCCAGAACCTGGTGATCCCCGTCTTCTCGGTCGCCGGCGTGATCTTCGTCATCGTGATGGTCGCGGTGATCTGGATGGTCGTCAGGTTCCGCGAGGCCGACGACGCAGTCGAGGGTCAGGACGAACCCGCCCAGACGCACGGCAACACCCCGCTGGAGATCGGCTGGACGATCGTGCCGGCGGTGATCCTGGCGGTGCTCGCCGTGTTGAACGTGCAGACGCTCCTGAAGCTCGACGACACCGGCGACTCGCCGATGGAGGTCACGGTCGTCGGGCAGCAGTGGTGGTGGGAGTACCGCTACGACATGAACGGCGACCAGGCCCCCGAGATCGTGACCGCCACCCAGATGACCATGCCGACCGGGACCGACGTCGTCATGAAGATCCAGTCCAACGACGTGATCCACTCCTTCTGGATCCCCTCGCTCAACGGCAAGAAGGACGCCGTTCCGGGGCGCACCCACTCGATCGTGTTCAACAGCGACACCCCCGGCATCTACGAGGGCCAGTGCACCGAGTTCTGCGGCCTGTCGCACGGCGTCATGCGCATGCAGGTGAAGGTGCTGCCGCCCGACGAGTTCGCGAGGTGGGTCCGGGAGATGACCGACACACCCGATCAGCCGGCCACCGAGGCCGCCGAACGGGGCCAGGAACTGTTCATCGGCCAGTGCGCCCGCTGCCACGAGGTGAACGGGCTGACCCCCGACAGCACCCCGCCGTTCTCCTACTCCAAGGAGCCGTCGGCGGACTACGGCCAGGAGGTCGACTCCTCGCTGTCGTCGAAGAACGCCCCGAACCTGACGAACTTCATGATGCGCCAGACCTTCGCCGGCAACCTGCTGGCCCTGTGGGAGGGCGACGCCGCCACCGCGGTGACCGCCGTCCCCGGCGAGGTCCCCGGCGCCAAGCCGGACAAGGTCAACATCAAGCGGTGGCTCCGCAACCCCCAGGACGTCAAGCCCATGGACGCCGAGAACAACCAGGGCATGCCGAACCTGAACCTGTCCGAGGACCAGATCGACGACCTGACCGAGTACCTCGTGACGCTGGGCCCCACCACGGCCCCGCCTGCGTGAGCGTCGTCGTCTTCGTCAGTACCCTGTCCGTCACGACCGAGACCGAGGATCACCTTCCATGGCCATCACCGAGGATCGTCCACCGCTCGAGTTGACCGCAGGCGACCTCCCGCCGCTCGATGTCGAGCCGTTGGGTGTCTTCCACCGGCCCCGGGCCACCCACGGGTGGACGTCGTGGCTCACGACGGTCGATCACAAGAAGATCGGCATCATGTACGGCTTCGCGTCGTTCTTCTTCCTGCTCGTCGGTGGGTTCGAGGCGCTGCTGATCCGCACCCAGCTGGCCGTCCCGGGCAACAAGTTGCTGTCGGCCGACCTGTACAACCAGGTCTTCACGATGCACGGCGTGACGATGGTGTTCCTGGTGGTCATGCCGATGGCGGCCGCCTTCGCGAACTACCTGCTCCCGTTGCAGATCGGCGCCCGGGACGTCGCCTTCCCGCGCATGAACGCCCTGTCGCTGTGGGTGTGGCTGCTGGGCGCGATCTTCTTCAACACCTCGTGGTTCCTGGGCGGCGGCGCCGACGGCGGATGGTTCAACTACGCCCCCAACTCGGGTGTGGTCTTCTCCCCGAGCCACGGCATCGACTTCTACGCCGTCGGTCTGATCATCATGGGCATCGGCTCGACCGTCTCGGCGGTGAACCTGACGGTGACGGTGCTCAACATGCGGGCGCCCGGGATGACGCTGATGCGCATGCCGGTGTTCACGTGGATGACCTTCATCGTCCAGGTGCTGCTCGTGTTCGCGCTGCCGGTGATCACCGTGGCCCTGCTGCTGTTGACGATGGACCGGATGTTCGGTGCCACCTTCTTCGACGCCTCCGCCGGTGGGGATCCGTTCCTGTGGGAGCACCTCTTCTGGATCTTCGGACACCCCGAGGTGTACATCATGATCCTCCCCAGCTTCGGGATCGTCTCGGAGGTCCTCCCGACGTTCTCCCGCAAGCCGATCTTCGGCTACCCGTTCATGGTGGGATCCGGCATCGCCATCGGGTTCATGGGCTGGGGCGTGTGGGCCCACCACATGTTCGCCAGTGGGCTCGGGCCGGTCAGCGTGGCCGTCTTCTCGGTGGCCACCATGCTCATCGCCATTCCCACGGGCGTGAAGATCTGCA
>CAIYGQ010000056.1 GCA_903925745.1 uncultured Actinomycetes bacterium
CACCCGGATCCACGAGTACGTGCTCGGCCGCTGAGGCCCGGTGGCCGCTCCCGGCCGCTGAGGCCCGGTGGCCGCTCCCGGCCGCTGAGGCCCGGTGGCCGCTCCCGGCCGCTGAGGCCCGGTATCGTCGACTGAGCGTCCTCACCGGAGCGTCCGTGCGCCCCGGTTCAGCGATCGACCAGGAGCCAGCACCACCGATGTCCGGGCACTCCAAGTGGGCCACCATCAAGCACAAGAAGGGTGCGGCCGACGCCAAGCGCGGCAAGCTCTTCGCCAAGCTGATCCGGCAGGTGGAGGTGGCTGCCCGCAACGGGGGCGGCGACCCCGAGATGAACCCGACGCTGCGGACGATGTTCCAGAAGGCGAGGGATGCCTCGGTGCCGCTCGACACCATCGAGCGGGCGATCAAGCGGGGCACGGGCGAACTCGACGGGGTCGACTACGAGTCGATCAACTACGAGGGCTACGCCCCCAACGGGGTGGCGGTCTACGTCGAGGCGCTGACCGACAACCGCAACCGCACCGGAGCCGAGATCCGGTCGGTGTTCTCGAAGCAGGGCGGCTCGCTCGCGGAGCCCGGTGCGGTGGCGTGGCAGTTCGAGCGGACGGGAGTGGTGTTGGTCGACGGTGCGGCCGACGAGGACGAGCTGATGATGGTGGCGCTCGATGCGGGCGCCACCGACATCGCCCGGGTCGACGACCTGTGGCAGGTCACCTGTGGGCCGACGGACACCTCGGCGTTGCGCCATGCGGTGGAGGAGGCCGGGCTCACGGTCCAGGGGTCCGACCTCACGATGCTGCCCACCAGCACCGTCGAGCTCGACTCGGTCGAGGCCGCGCGTGCGGTGCTCCGACTGATCGACGCGCTCGACGACCACGACGACGTCCAGGACGTGTACGCCAACGCGGACATCCCGGACGCCGTACTCGCCGAGCTCGGCGACTGACGACCCGGTCGGGAGCGCACGACCCCGTGGTTGCGATCGGTGACGAGGCCCCGACCTTCGACCTGCCCGGCGTCGACGGGCGCACCGGACAGGAGGGCCGATGGTCGCTGGACGACCTGCGTGGACAGCCCGTCGTGGTGCTCTTCTACCCGGGTGACAGCTCGCCGGTGTGTCGGCGCCAGCTGGGCGAGTACACCTCCGGCATCGCCGGGTTCGCGGACCTCGACGCCCAGGTGCTGGCGGTCTCCCACCAGTCGGTCGACTCCCACCGGCGCTTCGCCGAGCGCTCGGGCGGTTTCGGGTTCCCGCTGCTGACCGACGCCGACAGGTCCGTGGCCCGGGAGTGGGGAGTGCTGGGACTCCTGGACCTGTACCGACGCTGCACGTTCGTCCTCGATGCCGACGGCCGGGTCCGCTACACCCACCGGGCGATCGGACCGGGCCTGACCTACCGGCCGGTGGCCGAGGTGCTCGAGGCGGTGCGCTCGACGTCCTGATCCCGGCCATCCGGGGGTCCACCACCGGAGCGGGGGTCCGCCGGTACGATCGAACTCGTGTTCGTTCACGGTCTGGATCCCGGCCTGTCCCGCTGCGGGTACTGCGTGCTGGACGCCTCGACACGCGCCCCTCGGGCCGTGGCACTCGGGGTGTTCCGGACCGACCCCTCCCGACCGGTTCCGCAGCGGCTCGCCGAGCTGCTCCAGGACTTCCGGACGGTCCTCGACGAGTTCCCCGCCGGGGCGGTCGCGGTCGAGCGGGTGCTGTTCCAGACCAACGTCCGCACGGCCATGGGCGTCGGCCAGGCCTCGGGTGTGCTCATGGCCGAGGCGGCCGGACGCGGCGTGGACGTCGTCGAGTACTCCCCGAACGAGGTCAAGTCGGCGATCGCCGGCGACGGTGCTGCCGACAAGGAGCAGGTCCAGGAGATGGTCCGCCGACTGCTCGGCCTGCAGCAGGCCCCACGACCGGCGGACGCCTCGGACGCCGCCGCGATCGCCCTCACCCACGTGGCGGTCGCGTCGCTGTCCCGTCGGGTGGAGCGGGTGTCGTGATCGGCTCGTTGCGGGGTCGGCTCCTGGAGGTCGGCGAGGAACTCCTCATCGAGGTCGCCGGAGTCGGGTACCGGGTGCAGGTCGGTGCCGCCACGGTGGGGGAGCTCCGCGCCCTGACTCACGTGGACGCCCACCTCGTCGACGGCGGGGACGGCCGCGGCATCACCGACGGCACCGGTGGTGGGGGCACCGTGTTCCTGCACGTCCACCACGTGGTGCGCGAGGACTCCCAGACGCTCTACGGCTTCACCACCTCCGAGGAGCGGCGGGTGTTCTCGGTCCTGTTGGCGACGCACGGTGTCGGACCGGCGCTCGCGCTGGCGATCCTGTCGACCCACCGTCCCGCCGCCCTGCGCGTCGTCGTCGCATCCGGGGACATCGATGCGCTGTGCCTGGTGCCGGGGGTGGGCCGCAAGACCGCGGCACGACTGCTCGTCGAGTTGACCCCGAAGCTCGGCGAGGAGGTGGCCTCCGATCCGGCCGGGGTCGTCGCGCCCGCCGCCGGCGCGACCAGGTCGGACCTGCGCGATGCGCTCGCCGGACTGGGGTACGGGCCCGAGGAGATCCGGACGGCCATCGCCGACCTGCCCGAGGACGGCGACGTCAGCGAACTGCTCCGACAGGCGCTCCAGCGACTGGCGGCGGCGTGACGGCCCCCGGGTCGTCGTCCCGTCCGGACGGTGGGGGGGTGCGTCGTGGCCCGTGACGAACTGCTCGACCCGTCGGCGCCGGACGACGTCCCCGATCCGGTCGTCGCCGCATCCGATCCGGCCGAACCATCGGTCAGCCTTCGGCCCCGGTCGCTCGAGGAGTTCGTCGGTCAGCGTGAGACCAAGGAACGGCTCGGGGTGATCCTCGAGGCGGCGACCCGACGCGGTCAGGCCGCCGACCACCTGCTCTTCGCCGGTCCTCCGGGACTGGGCAAGACCTCGCTGGCCGGGATCGTCGCCGCCGAGATGGGTGTCGAGCTCCACGTGACCTCGGGTCCGGCGCTCGAACGACCTGGCGACGTGGCGGCGATCCTCACCAAGCTGGGCGAGGGCGACGTGTTGTTCATCGACGAGATCCACCGGCTCTCCCGTTCGGTCGAGGAGGTGCTGTACCCCGCACTCGAGGACTTCGAGCTGGACATCGTCCTGGGCAAGGGGCCGGCGGCCCGGTCGATCCGACTGGACCTGCCCCGCTTCTGCCTGGTCGGGGCCACCACCAGGACCGGGCTGATCACTGGTCCGCTCCGTGACCGCTTCGGTCTGGTGGCGCGCCTGGACTACTACGAACCCGACGACCTCCGGGCGATCGTGGTCCGGGCGGCGGGCATCCTCGGCGCCGAGATCAATGGGGTCGGCGCCGAGGAGATCGCCCGGCGGTCCCGGGGGACCCCGCGGATCGCCAACCGGCTCCTCCGGCGGGTGCGCGACGTCGCCGAGGTCCGGGGCGACGGCACGATCGACGAGCACGTGGCCCGGGACGGACTGGCGCTCTTCGGCATCGACGACCTGGGGCTCGACAAGGTCGACCGGGCCATCCTCTCCGCGCTCTGCGAGCGGTTCGGCGGCGGACCGGTGGGGCTGTCGACCCTCGCCATCGCCGTGTCCGAGCCGGCCGAGACGGTCGAGGACGTCTACGAGCCGTACCTGATCCAACAGGGCCTGCTGCTGCGCACACCCCGTGGCCGGGTGGCCACCACCGCGGCGTGGCACCACCTCGGCCTCGTGCCCCCCGCCTCGGCCCTGCCCGGGACGGATCCGTCGCTGTTCGAGTGATCGACCGGGGGCGCAACGTCGCCGGCCACCGAACCGGGCCAACTACGCCGCAGGCGCAGCCGTGCGCGATCCTGTGGCCCAGAAACGTGGGAGCAGGTCGATCCGAACGACGGAGGAGGCACCGTGGAGCGAACGATCTTCGATGAGGAACACGAGATGTTCCGCAAGGCCTACCGCACCTTCCTGGAACGGGAGATGGTGCCGCACCGGGACCAGTGGACCGCCGATGAGATCGTGCCCCGGTCGGTCTTCGCCACCGCCGGCCAGTCCGGCTTCCTGGCCATGCCGGTCCCCGAAGAGTTCGGGGGCGCCGGGATGGACGACGTCCGCTACAGCCTGGTGGTCGTCGAGGAACTGTGCGCCGCGGACCTGCTGCCGCACGGACTGGGCCTGACCCTCCACACCGACGTCTGCCTCCCGTACTTCCTCGAGTACACCTCGGACGAGCAGCGGCAGCGGTGGCTGCCGGGCATCGCCTCGGGTGAGCAGATCACGGCGGTGGCCATGACGGAGCCCGGCATCGGTTCGGACCTGGCCTCCATGACGACGACGGCGATCCGTGACGGCGACACCTACGTGCTCAACGGCTCGAAGACGTTCATCACGAACGGGATCAACGCCGACCTGGTCCTCGTCGCGGCGAAGACCGACCCGTCCCAGAAGCACAAGGGCATCTCGATCATCGTGGTCGAACGCGGCATGGAGGGCTTCGAGCGCGGCCGGAACCTGGAGAAGGTCGGGATGCACGCCCAGGACACCGCCGAGCTGTTCTTCACCGACGTGCGCGTCCCGGTGGAGAACCGCATCGGAGAGGAGGGCGAGGGGTTCCTGCTCCTGGTGAAGAACCTGCCCCAGGAGCGCCTGTCGATCGCGATGACCGGCATCGCCCACGCCCGGGCCATGCTCCAGTGGACCCTGGAGTACGTGAAGGAACGCCACGCGTTCGGCCAGCCGATCGGGAGCTTCCAGAACAGCCGGTTCGCCATGGCCGAGATGGAGACCGAGATCACCATCGGCGAGTCCTTCATCGACGAGTGCGTCCGGGCGCTGAACGCCGGAACGCTCACGGCCGAGACGGCGGCGATGGCGAAGTGGTGGGGCACCGAGCTGCAGAAGCGCGTGGCCGACCGGTGCCTGCAGCTGCACGGGGGATACGGCTACATGGTCGAGTACCCGATCGCGCGGGCCTACACCGACGCCCGGATCACCTCCATCTACGGCGGCACCACCGAGATCATGAAGGAGATCATCGGTCGCTCCATGGGCCTCTGAGGCGTCCGGGTGGACGTCTCGGAGCTCGACTACGAGCTCCCCGAATCGGCGATCGCCCAGCGACCGGCGACGCCGAGGGACGCCGCCCGACTCCTGGTCGCAGCGGCCCCCGCAGGTCGACGGAACCGGACGGTGACGGACCTGCCCGAGGTGGTGGAACCCGGCACGGTGGTCGTGGTGAACGAGACGCGGGTGATCCCGGCCCGGATCGCCGTGCGGAGGGCGGGGGGCGGTGATGGCGAGGTGCTCCTGTTGGAGCCGGCCGGGGACGGGTGGTGGCAGGCGCTGTGCCGCCCGTCGCGCCGGCTCCGGGACGGCGAGGTGGTCGGTGCGGCCCACGGTCCGCTCCTCGTCGAGCTCGGTGGGACCCTCCCTGGCGGCCGTCGGCTGGTGCGCCCCCACACCGCCGACGGCTCGACGCTCGACGACGCGCTCGGGGCGAGCGGTACCGTCCCGCTGCCGCCGTACGTGCACGGTCGTCTGGACGACGACGAGCGCTACCAGACCGTCCACGCCCGCTCGCCCGGGTCGGTGGCGGCCCCGACGGCGGGGCTCCACCTGACCCCGGCCGTGCTCGACCGTCTCCGGGGCAAGGGCTGCACCCTGGTGGCCGTCGACCTGGTGGTGGGACTGGACACGTTCCGTCCCATCTCCGTCGACCGGGTGGAGGACCACGTCGTCCACACGGAGCGGTACCGGGTGCCGGAGTCGACCTGGGATGTCGTCGTCGGCGCCGTGGACGAGGGCCGTCCGGTGCTGGCGATCGGGACGACCTCGGTCAGGGCGCTCGAGTCGGTTGCGGTCACCGGGTCGCTCGAGGGTCGGACCGACCTGTACATCCGGCCGGGTCACCGCTTCGGCGTCGTCGACCGCCTGCTCACCAACTTCCACCTGCCCCGGTCGTCGCTGCTGGCACTCATCGAGGCCTTCGTCGGTCCCGGATGGCGCGACCTGTACGCCGAGGCGCTCGCCGGGGGCTACCGGTTCCTGAGCTTCGGTGATGCGTCACTGTTGGAGCGGTCCACGGCTGCCGTCGGCGGACCAGGGCCGGTCGCGGGGTGATCGCCGAGCTGACCGTCGCCGCCCGCGACGGGGCGGCGCGTGCGGGGGTCCTGCGGCTGGCGCGCGGGAGCATCGAGACCCCGGCGTTCATGCCGGTCGCCACCCGGGGCACCGTCCGGGCCCTGCCGACCCACGTGCTCGCCGACCTGCGCACGCCCGGTGGGGCCGCCTTCGACGTCCTGTTGTCGAACACCTACCACCTCATGTTGCGGCCCGGGGCCGAGGTCGTGGCCGGACTCGGGGGCCTGCACGCCTTCGCCGGGTGGGACCGTCCGATGCTGACGGACTCGGGCGGGTACCAGGTGTTCTCGCTCGAGCCCCGGGTGACCGACCGCGGGGCGGAGTTCGCGTCGACCTACGACGGGTCACGTCACCTGCTCACCCCCGAGCTGGCGGTGGAGGTCCAGGAGCTGCTGGGTGCCGACGTGCAGATGGTGCTCGACGTGTGCCCGCCGCTGCCGTCCCCGCCCGAGGTGCTGCGGGCGGCCGTCGAGACGACCGAGGCCTGGGCCCGGCGCGCCCTGGCGGCCCGACGGCGGATCGAGGACCAGTCCCTGTTCGGGATCGTCCAGGGCGGCGTCGACCCCGAGCTCCGCCGTGAGGCTGCCGAGCGCACCGTGGCCCTCGACCTCGACGGGTACGCGCTCGGCGGATTGTCGGTCGGGGAGCGACGCGACGAGATGCTCCCGGCGATCGAGGCGGCCGTGGCGGTCCTGCCCGACGACCGACCCCGCTACCTGATGGGGGTGGGTGATCCCTGCTCGATCGTCGAGGCGGTCGCCCGGGGCATCGACCTGTTCGACTGCGTCCTGCCCACCCGGCTGGCCCGTCACGGCACCCTGCTGACCGACGACGGCCGGCTCAACATCGGTCGGGCGGAGTTCGCCCGGGACGACCGGCCGATCCAGGACGGCTGCGGCTGTCCGACCTGTGCCCGCTACGAACGGGGGCTCCTGCGCCACCTGGCCTCCGTGGACGAGCCGGCGCTGGCGTCGCTCTGCACGATCCACAACCTGTACTGGACGCTGCGGCTGACCGAGCGGATCCGCGCCGCGGTGCGGTCCGGGACCCTGGATGCCCTCCGGCGTGAGGTCGGCGCGGCCTGGTGCGGCACCCCGGGCTGAGACCTGTCGGGGCCGTGGTTCCCGCCGGAGCGCCCGGGGGCCTAGCATCCGCGACTCGTGAGCCCCTTCGCCTCGATCCTCGCCCAGGAGTCCCAGAGCGGCAGCCCGCTGGGGCTGCTCATCATCCTCGTGCCCATGGGACTGCTGGTGTACATGATGATCGTCCCGCAGCGGAAGCAGCGGGCACGCCAGCAGCAGCTGATCTCCTCGCTCGATGCCGGTGACGAGGTGGTGACCGCCGGGGGGATCGTCGGCGTGATCACCGTGGTCGAGGACGACCTGGTGCACCTGGAGGTCGACAACGACGTGGTGATCCGGGTCTCCAAGGGCTCGGTGAGCCGCAACCTGAGCGAACCCGAGCCCGAGCCCCGGAGCGGCGGGATGCTCTCCGGCCTGTTCGGTGGTGGCGGTGGCGGAGGTGCGTCCTCGTCCTCGGGCTCGGACGACGGTGACGCAGCCGTGGTCTCCCGGCGGGTGACACCCAAGCAGGCGACCTCGAAGTCGGGTGGATCCGCCAAGGCCGCCTCCAAGCAGTCCGGCAGCAAGCAGTCCGGCAACCAGGCCGGCGACGCTGGGGGCGATCGGTGATCGGCCTGCTCCGAAACGTGGCGGCGTGAAGCGCCATCCGGGTCGGCTCGCGCTGGCCACCATGGCCGTCGCCTACGGGCTGTTGATCGCGACCGTCGTCAGCGGCCGCACGCCGACGCTCGGCCTGGACCTGCAGGGCGGCATCTCGGTCAACCTGCAGCCGGTCCGCAACGGCGAGGTCGTCGACGACGTCCCGGCGGAACAGCTCGACCAGGCGATCAGCATCATCCGCCGTCGCGTGGACGCGCTCGGTGTGGCGGAGCCCGAGGTGTCCCGACAGGGCAACACGATCCAGGTGCAGCTCCCCGGTGCCAAGGACCAGGAGCAGGTGCTCGAGACCGTCGGCAAGACCGCTGAACTCCGCTTCCGGCCGGTGCTGGGTGACCTCGGCTCGACGCTCACGGGCCAGGCCCGGACCGACGCCGAGACGAAGGTCGCGGAGCTCTCGCGCGAGCTGGGACTCCCCGAGGGGGTCACGGCCCAGCAGGTGCTCGAGGACGAGCAGGCCAAGTCGCCCCAGACGCCTGCCGACCCGACGGCGCCGCCCCAGGTGGACGCGGCTCCGCCGACCACGACCGCCCCTCCGGCTGTGCCCAGCGGTCCCGCCCCGACCATCGACCCGACCACCGATCCCAACACCGGTGGTGGTCTGTCCGCCCGATTCCGCCAGCAGGACCCGACGACGACCGTCCCACCGGCCGCGCCGACGTCCGTTCCGGCGACACCGACGACCACGACTCCACCGCTGAACCAGTACGGGATCAGCATCTCCGATCCGAAGTTCATCGAGCTCTACCAGCTCCAGCAGCAGCTGACCGCCCAGACCACCCCGCCGGGGCAGGATCAGAAGGACGTCCCGGTGAAGCTGGCCGACCGGAACGGGTTCATCTACGACCTCGGACCGACCCAACTGACGGGCACGGCCGTCGAGACGGCCACGGCCGGCATCGGCCAGGACGGACAGTGGACGGTGAACCCGGTCTTCCGACCCGGTCCCGAGGGAATCGACCTGTTCAACGCGATCGCGGCGAAGTGCAACGGTGGCGACCCCGTGTGTCCGAGCAGTCAGAGCGGGCCGGGACGGCTGGCGATCGTGCTCGACTCCGAGGTGCTGTCGGCCCCGGCGATCAACGAGGCCAACTTCAGCCGCGACCAGATCCAGATCTCGGGTGACTTCACCGAGGAGGAGGCGAAGAACCTGGCGGTCGCGCTGCGGTTCGGGTCGCTGCCGATCGAGCTCGCTCCGCAGCAGGCGGAGCTGGTCTCGGCCACCCTCGGCGAGGACGCCCTGCGCGCCGGGATCATCGCCGGGTTGATCGGGCTCGGACTCGTCTTCGCCTACCTGTTCGCCTACTACCGGCTCCTGGCGCTCCTCACCCTCGGGAGCATGACGATCTCGGCGTCACTGCTCTGGGTGGTGATGTCGAACCTCAACGCCACGGTGACACTGGCGGGTGTCGTCGGCATCATCGTGTCGATCGGCATCTCACTCGACTCGAGCATCGTCTTCTTCGAGGGCTGGAAGGAGGACGTGCTCGGCGGTGCCACCGTCCGGACCACCGTCGAGCGGTCGTTCTCGAGCGCGTACGCCACGATCGTCAAGGCCGACGTCGCCTCCCTCATCGGCGCAGGGGTTCTCTACTGGCTGTCGGTCGGCCCGGTCCGTGGCTTCGCGTTCTACCTGGGGGTCATGACGCTGTTCGACCTGCTCGCGGCCTACTTCTTCCTGCGTCCCGCCTCGATCGCGGTCGCCAGGTCCTCGTGGGCCAAGCACCCCCGTCGCCTGGGCATCCCGGTGGATGTGGCACCGCCCGAGGTTGCGACGCCGGCGGCGGAGGCGGCCCGGTGAGCGTCTGGTCCGACCTCTACCGGGAACGCACCGACTTCGACTTCCCCCGCCTGTGGCCCCGGACGACGGCGCTGTCGATCGTCCTCGTGCTCATCTCGCTCGTGTCGATCGTCGGGATCCCCGTCTACTGCGGACTCACCGACAGCTGCGACCGACCAGCGTTCAACCTGAGCATCGACTTCGAGGGCGGGTCGGTCTGGGAGGTCCCGAGCGGTTCGTTCGACGAGTCGGCCGCCGAGGCGGTCCTGGCCCCCTACGGGCCCGATGCGGGCGAGAAGTTCCAGCGCGTCACCACCGGCGACGGAACCGAGGTGCTGCGGATCTCGGGTCGGGTCGCCGACGTGGGCGCCGCCGCGGAGATCGCGACGAAGCTGGGTGAGGCCGCCGACCTGCAGCCGGGAGAGGTGACCGTCTCGACCGTCGGGCCGTCCTGGGGGGAGGACATCACCCGTCAGGCGCGGCTGTCACTCGTCGTGTTCCTGGTGCTGGTCGCGCTCTACATCGCCTGGCGACTCGAGACCCGCATGGCCATCGCCGCCCTGGTCGCCGTCGCCCACGACGTCGTGTTGACCGCCGGCGTCTACTCGGTGTTCCAGCTCCAGTTGACCCCGGCCACGGTCATTGCGTTCCTGACCATCCTCGGGTTCTCGCTGTACGACACGATCGTCGTGTACGACCGCGTGCAGGAGAATGCCGCGCGCTTCGCCAAGAGCGGGCGCTACACCTACACGGCGATCATGCGTCGGTCACTGAACCAGGTGTTCATGCGCTCCCTCAACACGACGCTCGTGACGGTCATCCCGATCCTCGCGATGCTCGTCGTCGGCTCGATCGTCTTCGGTCAGCAGACGCTCGGCGACTTCTCGCTGGCCCTCCTGATCGGCCTGGTCTCGGGGACGTACTCGTCGATCTTCGTCGCGGCGCCACTGACCGTGTGGTTGAAGGAGCGTGAGCCCCGTTGGCGCGACCTGCGTTCCCGCATCGCGGCGCGGGGCGACGACGTGGCGGACACCGCCTGGTACGGCGTGTCGGGCACGGGCGGGGACCACGCGCCTCGTCCGGTGCGGACCGCCGCTGCGGCCCGGGCGGCGGCGAACGTCGTCGAGCGACCCACCCGTGTCGACGCGACCCCGGACGACACCGGTGCCGAGGCGGCGCCGGACGAGGTCGGTTCGGGCGGGGCACCCGAGCCGACCCAGAAGGACCGGTCCGGGACGGTCATCCCACCCCGGCCCCGCAAGCCCCGTCGCCGCTGACCGGTCCGGCAGTCCGGTCGTCAGTCCGTGAGGTCGGCGAAGTCCGGTGGCAGCGTCGGGGGCGCCGGGAACGTGGTGGTGAAGTCCCACGTGCCGAACACCCACGCGTCGACGCTGCCTTGTTCCACGATCCGGTCGCCGGCGCCGATCGACGCCGCCGTCCACCCGGTCGGGTCGGCGGTCCAGTAGCTCCAGTAGGAGAACCCATCGGGTCCGTCGTCGGCGCAGGCCGGGGCGGCGGGCGATCCGTCGATGCCGCACACGAACGCGTCACCGAAGCCGAGGCGGGGAGCGGTCGCCCCGATCCGCTGGGCCCGGGCGGCCAGGGCGTCCAGGCCGCTGGATCCTGCGGCGACGACCACGCACACGACCGGAGGTGAGGTGGGCGGTCCACCCTGGACGACGACTGCGACCTGGACCTGCCCGGATGCCGCGTCCGGACACACGATGAGGTCGACCGGCGGGTCGACCGGAGGCGGGGGTGGCGGGGCGCAGCCCGACGCCAGCGCGACGATCGCGGCGGCGACGGCCACGACCGCTCCCCGGCGGTGGTGCCGGGCGGCCCTCCGGCCCGTCGTCGGCTGCTCCGAGCATGGTGGGGTCGTGGTCATGCTTGCTCCCGTGTTCGTTCGCTGATCGGTCTCGCCGGCGGGTGGGCACCGGTGGCCGAGAAGGTACGGGCTGTTCGTGGTCGTCTCCAGCTCCCCGGGGACCGTCCTTTGGGTGCATCGGCCGCACCCCGCGGCGCCTGCGTGCGGTGTCCCGCCGCTGCGAGTCCCGCCGCTGGGGAGGGGATTGAGGAGGGGAGGGGCGAGGGGACTGAGGAGGGGAGTGGGGACGAGTGCGGCACCGTGGCGCGGCCCTGTCGGTAGCGTGGAGGCGTGGATGAGCGTCGGCAGGGGCCGATCTCCGGGGGTACGCCGTGCCGACCGTGACGCGGGTCCTGCCGTGGCGCCGCCACATCCAGCCGCCGGCGATGGAGGTCCAGGAGATCCTGGAGCACTACCGCCGCGTGCACCCGAAGCAGTCCACCGAGGCGATCACCGAGGCGTACCGGGTGGCGGCGGGGTGCCACCAGGGCCAGCTCCGCCGGTCCGGCGAGCCCTACATCACGCATCCGCTCGCGGTCGCCGGCATCGTCGCCCGCTACGGGATGGACGACGTGACGATCGCCGCCGCCCTCCTCCACGACGCCGTCGAGGACACGGTCCTGACCCTCGAGGAGATCGAAGGGGACTTCGGGGTGGAGGTGCGGGACATCGTCGATGGCGTCACCAAGCTCGAGCGCTTCAACTTCGACACGAAGGAGGAGCAGCAGGCCGCCACGATGCGCAAGATGCTGGTCGCGATGGCCCAGGACCTCCGGGTCCTGGTGATCAAGCTGGCTGATCGACTCCACAACATGCGGACGATCGCCGCCATGCCGGCGTGGAAGCAGGAGCGCACGGCGCAGGAGACGCTCGACATCTACGC
>CAIYGQ010000057.1 GCA_903925745.1 uncultured Actinomycetes bacterium
CGCCAAGCGCAAGGCAGCCGCCAAGAAGAAGGCACCCGCCAAGCGCAAGGCAGCCGCCAAGAAGAAGGCACCCGCCAAGAAGAAGGCACCCGCCAAGCGCAAGGCAGCCGCCAAGAAGAAGGCACCCGCCAAGCGCAAGGCAGCCGCCAAGCGCAAGGCACCTGCTCGTCGCCGCTGAGCGACCCGCACACGTGCGTGGCACACGGCCCGGCTCCGCCGGGCCGTGTGTCGCGTCCGGGCCCGGGCGCAGGCCGCACCGGCCGACCCGCCTACGATCCTCGCCATGAGCGCACAGTTCATCTTCACCATGCGCAAGGTCTCGAGGTTCGTCCCGCCGGACCGTGAGGTCCTGAAGGACATCACCCTCGCCTTCTACCCCGGGGCCAAGATCGGGGTGATCGGCCCGAACGGCTCGGGGAAGTCGACCCTGCTGCGGATCATGGCGGGCGTCGACGACGGCTACACCGGCGAGGCGCAGTTGATCCAGGGGTTCACGGTCGGCCTGCTCGAACAGGAGCCACGGCTCGACGACACGAAGGACGTGCTCGGCAACGTCATGGACGGCGTCGCCTCGGTGTCCGGCCTGCTCACCCGCTACGACGAGCTGATGGCGAAGTGGAGCGATCCGGACGCCGACTACGAGCAGCTCGGCGCCCAGCAGGCCGAGCTCGAGGCGCAGATCGAGGCCGCAGGGGCCTGGGACATCCAGCGCACCGTCGAGATCGCCATGGACGCACTCCGCGTCCCAGCCGGCGACGCGGCCGTCGAGACCCTGTCCGGCGGCGAGCGGCGGCGGGTCGCCCTCTGCCGTCTGCTCCTCTCACGGCCCGACCTGTTGCTGCTCGATGAACCCACCAACCACCTGGACGCGGAGTCGGTCGCGTGGCTCGAGCGCTTCCTCCAGGACTATGCGGGCACGGTCGTGGCGATCACCCACGACCGCTACTTCCTCGACAACGTGGCTGCGTGGATCCTGGAGCTGGACCACGGCAAGGGGGTGCCCTTCGAGGGGAACTACTCCGGATGGCTCGAACAGAAGCAGGCCCGACTGGCACAACAGGAGAAGCAGCAGACTGCCAGGCAGCAGACGCTCGCCCGGGAGCTCGAGTGGGTGCGCATGGCACCCAAGGCCCGGCAGGCCAAGTCCAAGGCGAGGCTGTCGGCCTACGAGCAGCTCCAGAGCGAGGCCGAGGCGGCCCGCGACACCTCGAGCAGACTCGAGATCTCGATCCCTCCGGGCCCGAGACTCGGCGACCAGGTGATCGTCGCCGACCACCTGCGCAAGGGGTTCGGGGACCGTCTGTTGATCGAGGACCTGTCGTTCTCGCTGCCGCGCGCCGGGATCGTCGGTGTGATCGGCCCGAACGGAGCGGGCAAGACGACGCTGTTCCGGATGATCGTCGCGGCGGCCCGAGGTGACGGCGACGACGACACCGAGCCCGATGACGGCAGCCTCACCGTCGGCTCGACCGTCGACCTGGCCTACGTCGACCAGTCCCGGGACACCCTGGATGCGGACGCCACCGTCTACGACGAGATCACCGACGGCCAGGACGTGCTCCAGGTGGGGACCCGGGAGGTCAACGGCCGGGCGTACTGCGCCGGGTTCAACTTCAAGGGGTCTGACCAACAGAAGCGGGTCGGCGACCTCTCCGGCGGCGAACGGAACCGCGTGCACCTGGCGAAGCTCCTCCGCCGCGGCGGCAACGTGCTGCTGCTCGACGAGCCGACCAACGACCTGGATGTCGACACCCTCCGGGCCCTCGAGGACGCGCTCGAGTCGTTCCCAGGGTGCGCGGTGGTCATCTCGCACGACCGGTGGTTCCTGGACCGCATCGCCACGCACGTGCTCGCCTTCGAGGGGGATTCGCAGGTGCGCTGGTTCGAGGGGAACTTCAGCGAGTACGAGGACTTCCGGAGGCGGGAGTTCGGCGCCGAGGCCACCCAACCGCACCGGATCCGCTACAAGCCACTCACCCGCTGACGGCCGCGATCCAACTGGGCGGAACTACCCGGCACAGGTGGGATTGCCCACCCGCGGCGCGCCGATCCGAGGGGTGACCCGGCGATGCTGGCTCCATGGCCACCACCGACGAGAGCACCCGCAAGCACCCCACCAGCCGTCGTCGCAACTCGACACGCAACGCCGCCGACCAGCGCACGAGTCGTGCCGTGCTGCGCGACGTCGAGCCGGGCTCGAGCGTCGACTGCATGCACTGCGGCGACCGCGTGAAGTTCCAGGCCAAGGTCCGCAACAAGCAGGTCATCTGCAACGTGTACGACCAGGGCGTCTGGGTCCGGGTCGAGCACTTCCACGACGCCTGCTACACGAAGGCGAAGAAGCCGCACGGCGCCGTCGACCGGACGCCGGTCCTCAAGGCTCGCCAGCGCCAGGCCGCGGCCAGCTGAGCACGCCCAGGAGCTCGGCGGCTGACGCCTCGGCGTCCGCACCGTCCAGGCCGAGCACCAGTTCCGGCGTCTCCGGGGCCTCGTAGGGGTCATCGACACCGGTCAGACCGACCAGTTCCCCCCGGCGGGCGCGGGCGTAGAGGCCCTTCGGGTCGCGTTCCTCGCACGTGGCCAGGGGCGTCGCCATCCAGACCTCGACGAAGCGCAGGCCGGCGCCCTCGGCCCGGACACGCACCGCGTCACGCGACGACCGGTAGGGGGCGATGACCGGTACCAGCGCCACGACCCCGGCGTCGGCCAGCACCACCGCCAGCTCCCCCACCCGACGGACGTTCTCCCGACGGTCCGGCTCGGAGAACCCGAGGTCCGCGTTCAGGCCGTGCCGCAGGTTGTCGCCGTCGAGCACGTAGGCAGCCCGACCGGAGTCCACCAGGCGTCGTTCGACCAACGACGCGACCGTCGACTTCCCCGAACCCGACAGGCCCGTGATCCACACCACGGCGCCCGGTCCGCCCGTCACCGCCTCCCGCTCCCCGCGGGGCACGGCGCCCGGATGCCAGACCACGTCCGGCGACCGGTCCCCCTGGTCGCTCACGACGCCGACAACACCATTCCGGCTCCGACCGTGGCGTTCGTGGCCTCGTCGACCAGGACGAACGATCCGGTCTCGCGGTTGCGGCGGTACTCGTCGCACAACAGCGGATGGGTGACACGCAGCGAGATCCGGCCGATCTCGTTGAGCCCGAGCGCATCGGCGCCCTCGTCGCGGTGCAACGTGTTGACGTCCAGGCGGTACTGCAGGCTCCGCACCACCGTCCGGGCCCACCGAGTCGTGTGCTTGATCGCCAGCCGCGCCCCCGACCGCAACTCGCCGACCTCGCTCAGCCAGCAGACCATGGCATCCAGGTCCTGGGCGACCGCCGGCCGGTTGTGCGGCCGGCAGATCGTGTCGCCACGGGACACGTCCAGGTCATCGGCCAACCTGATCGTCACCGACATCGGGGCGAACGCCTCGGAGAGCGCCCCGGACGGCCCGTCGATCGCCGCGATCGTGGTGGACAGGCCCGAGGGCAGGACCGTGACCTCGTCACCGACCTTGAACACGCCGCCCGCGACCCGGCCGGCGTACCCGCGGTAGTCGTGGTGTTCATCGGTCTGCGGTCGGATCACGAACTGCACCGGGAAGCGGGCATCGATCAGGTTGCGGTCCGATGCGATGTGCACGTGCTCCAGGTGGTGGAGCAGCGAGGATCCCTCGTACCACGGCGAGTTGCCCGAGCGTTCCACGACGTTGTCCCCGTGCAACGCCGAGATCGGCACGAACGTCAGGTCGGCGACGTCCAGCCTGGCTGCGAACGAACGGAACTCGGCCACGATCTCCTCGTAGCGGGACTGCTCCCAGTCGACCAGGTCCATCTTGTTGACCGCCACCACCAGGTGCGGGATCCGCAGCAGCGATGCCAGGAACGCGTGCCGCCGGGACTGCTCCAGGACCCCCTTGCGGGCATCCACGAGCACGATCGCCAGGTCCGCCGTGGACGCCCCCGTCACCATGTTGCGCGTGTACTGCACGTGACCCGGCGTGTCGGCGATGATGAACTTCCTGCGGGGTGTTGCGAAGTACCGGTAGGCCACGTCGATCGTGATCCCCTGTTCACGTTCGGCCCGCAACCCGTCGGTCAGCAGGGCCAGGTTGACCCCACCCAGGCCCATCCGCTCGCTCGCGTCGGCGACCGCCTCCAACTGGTCCTCGAACACCGCCTTCGAGTCGTGGAGCAGGCGGCCGATCAAGGTCGACTTCCCGTCGTCGACCGAACCCGCCGTCGCGAACCTCAGCAGCTCCATGTCGTCTCCCCGCCGGGCACCCGGGTGCTCCGCACCACGCCCGGCTCCTCCGCAACGCAGGGCCCCTGCCCCACGGCGGCCGTCGTCGTCTCCCCGCCGGGCACCCGGGTGCTCCGCACCACGCCCGGCTCCTCCGCAACGCAGGGCCCCTGCCCCACGGCGGCCGTCGTCGTCTCCCCGCCGGGCACCCGGGTGCTCCGCAGTGCCCCCATCAGAAGTAGCCCTCCCGCTTCCGGTCCTCCATGGCCGCCTCACTCGCCCGATCGTCCGCCCGGGTCGCTCCCCGCTCGGTGATCCTGGTGGCGGCCACCTCGTCGATGATCTCGGCCACCGTGGCTGCGGCCGAGTCGACCGCCCCCGTGCAGGATGCATCCCCCACCGTCCGGTAGCGAACGGTACGGCGCTCGACCACCTCGTCGTCCATCACGGTCACCACGTCGCTGACGGCGAGCCACATCCCGTCCCGGGAGAACACATCTCGCTCGTGTGCGAAGTAGATCGAGGGAACCGGGAGCTTCTCGGACTCCACGTACTGCCAGATGTCGAGTTCGGTCCAGTTGCTGAGTGGGAACACCCTGATGTGCTCGCCCCGGTGGTGACGACCGTTGTAGAGCGACCACAGCTCGGGTCGCTGCTGCTTCGGGTCCCACTGACCGAACTCGTCACGGAACGAGAACACCCGCTCCTTGGCCCGCGCCCGCTCCTCATCCCGGCGCGCACCGCCGAACGCTGCGTCGAAGGAGTGCTCCTCGATCGCGTCCAGGAGCGTGACCGTCTGGAGCTGGTTCCGGCTCGCCCGCGGTCCGGTCGGCTCGACGACGCGGCCGGCGTCGATCGACGCCTGCACCGACGCCACCACCAGGCGCACTCCGAGCCGGCCGACCATCTCGTCGCGGAACTCGATCACCGCGGGAAAGTTGTGGCCGGTGTCGACGTGCATCACCGGGAACGGCACCCGGGCCGGGGCGAAGGCCTTCACGGCCAGGTGCAGCATGACGATCGAGTCCTTGCCGCCGCTGAACAACAGGACCGGCCGCTCGAACTCCGCCGCCACCTCACGGATGATGTGGATCGACTCGGCCTCGAGCGCCTCGATGTTGCTGAGTTCATAGCTCGTCGTGGACACGCAGGACCTCGGAGGGACGGACCGGGACGGACACCCGGGGACCGACCACGCTACCGGCGTGGTGGGGGTGACTCCAGCGGCCGAACCGCCGACGAGGTCGCACCGGGGTGGCCACTACGGTGTGGCGGTGGCCAGCATCGACGACCACCGGCTGGCCCGGGAGCTGGCGGACGGCGCCGGTCGACTCCTGGTGCGGCTGCGCGAGCGACTGGCCGGCACCGACGCCGGACCCGGGGTGGTCCGGGCGGCCGGCGACCTGGCCGCACACCAGTACCTGGTCGACCGGCTTCGCGACGAACGGCCCGGCGACGCGATCCTGAGCGAGGAACAGGCGGTCGATGAGCGACAGGACCGGGCCCGTCTGGGAGCGGCCAGGGTGTGGATCATCGACCCGCTCGACGGGACGCGTGAGTACGGCGAGAGCCGAGACGACTGGGCGGTCCACGTCGCACTCGTCGAGGACCACGTCCCCACGGCGGGGGCGGTCGCGCTGCCGGCACAGGGCATCACCCTGGACACGCTCGAGCCGGCACGGATCCCCGACCGCCCTCCGGTGGCGCCCGGCGACCCGCTCCGGATCGCGGTCAGCCGGTCCCGGCCACCGGCGGTGGCCGCACACCTGGTCTCGGAGCCCGACACCATCGAGGTGCCGATGGGCTCCGCCGGGGTCAAGGTGGTGGCCGTGGTCCGGGGACTCGCTGACGCCTACGTCCACGCAGGAGGCCAGTTCCAGTGGGACAACTGCGCGCCCGCCGCGGTCGCGCTCGCGGCCGGGGCGGCCTGTACCCGACTGGACGGGACCCCCCTGCGCTACAACGGTGCGGAGCTCGAGGTCCCCGACCTGCTCGTGTGCCGACCGGAGCTTCTCGGCCTGCTCCGGGACCGACTGGACGGGATCGAGGACGACCCGGCCGACACCGGCCGCCGGGGCGCCGGGGTCCCGCCCGTCGGAGGGGGTTGACTCCGGTCATGGACGAACCGGGTTCCGGCCCCGACCGCACCGCCGAGCTCGATCGGTTCACCTTCACCGATGACGGCCCGTGGGTCGTCGACGCGGACCGCCTGTCGTGGTCGGGCGGGCTGCCGGTCCTGCGACACGCCGTCCGCCGGCAGGTCCCCACGCTGACGAGCCGGAGGCGGATCCCCCCGCTCGGGCGGCTCGCCGTGGTGACGGGCCGGTTGGCCGTGGCGCTCGGCGGTTGGGCCCTCGTCGAGCGCCGGGCCGGGGGGGAACGGTCGACCGCCGGGCTGTCCCGACGCCTGCGCGGCGCCGCCGAACACCTGGGCCCGACCTACATCAAGCTGGGCCAGATCATCTCCTCGGGCGAGGGTCTGTTCCCCGCCGAACTGGTCGCCGAGTTCCGTCTGTGCCGAGACCAGGTTCCGGCGGAGTCCTTCGAGTCGGTCCGGGCGGTGGTCGAGGCCGACCTGGGCCGACCGCTCGAGGCAGTGTTCGCATCGTTCGAGCGAACCCCGATCGCCGCTGCGTCGATCGCACAGGTGCACGCCGCCACCCTGCGCACCGGCGAGGAGGTCGTCGTCAAGGTTCAGCGGCCCACCATCCGGGAGCAGGTCCAACAGGACCTGCGCGTGATGTCGTGGATCGCGCCGTTCCTGATCGGCCGGATCCCGGTCGCCGCGCTCGCCAACCCCCCGGCGCTCGTCGAACTCTTCGCCGAGACCATCACCGAGGAGCTCGACTTCCGGCTCGAGGCCGAGAACATGCTCGACGTTGCGGAGGTGTTCGCCCGGCTGGACCAGCGGGGCTTCGTCGTGGCCCGCCCGCACCCCGACCTGGTGACCCGTCGGGTGCTGGTCATGGAACGGCTGCACGGGTTCGGCTTCGACGACCTGGACGCCATGCGGGGCGCGGGGATCGACACCGAGGCGGTGATCCGCACGGGCATGTCGGGCTTCACCGAGGGGTGCATCGTCCACGGGATCTTCCACGGCGACCTGCACGGAGGGAACCTGTTCGTGCTCGACGACGGGCGGATCGCGCTGCTCGACTTCGGGATCACCGCCCGGATGACGCCGCTCGAACGGTCGGCGTTCCTGCGGCTCATGCTCTGTGGGGCCATGGGTGACATCCCCGGCCAGATCACCGCATTCCGGGACCTCGGAGCGCTGCCCGCCGACACCGACGTCGACGACGTGATCCGGACCCTGGGCCTGGACCAGGCCCCCGTCGACCCGACGACGCTCGACCAGGAGCAGCTCGTCGGCGAGATCCAGCGGATCATCAAGGAACTGCTGGCCATGGGGGCACGGCTGCCGAAGATCCTCATGCTCTACGTGAAGAACCTGGTGTTCCTGGACGGCGCCATCGCCACCCTCGCACCCGATCTGGACCTGGTGGGAGAGATCTCAGGCCTCTCGATGCAGCTCGTCGCCACCCACGGCGACCAGTTCGCCGCCGACCTGGGCGTGGCCGTGGGCGACTTCCGGGTCGACACGAACGCCATCAAGGCCAGCCTGGGCGTGGTGGACGACAGTGACGACGGCCTCACCTACCGCGAGTTGCAGGCCAGACGTGACATGATCCGTCGGCGTCTCGAGTCCCGCCGCTGAGCGGCGGGACCACCTCGGACCACACACACCCCCCTCCCACGTCGCCGCCCCTGCGGCCCGACCCTGATCGAGCACCATGCCTGAGCGCGTCCCCGGAATCCGCAACGTGGCGATCATCGCC
>CAIYGQ010000058.1 GCA_903925745.1 uncultured Actinomycetes bacterium
CTCCACGCCGATCCGGACCGTGAGCTCGTCGAAGGGGTTGAACGGGTCGGGGTCGTGCCGTTCGATCCACACGCCGGTGGCGCCGTCGGCGTAGCGGTCGGCGTTGTGGAGGTAGTTGGCGAGGATCCGCACGAGTCGCCGCTTGTCGCAGGTGATGACCACGTCGTCGAGTTCGACGTCGGTGTCCACCGGGACGTCGGGGTAGCCGAGGTTGTTGACCGTCCCCTGCACCAGGGGGACGAGCGCGACCTCCTCGGGCTCGTAGCGCACCGCGCCGGCGTCGAAGCGGGAGATCTCGAGCAGGTCCTCGACCAACTGGGTGAAGCGGTCGACATCGGCAGCCAGCAGGTCGAGCGCGTGCTGGGCGCGTTCGGGCATCTCCTCGCGGTTGTTCTGCAGGACGTGCAGGCCGGCGTTCAGTGTGGTGAGGGGCGAGCGCAACTCGTGGCTGACGTCGCTCGCGAACCGGGCGTCTCGGTCGATGCGGTCCTCGAGTGCCTCCACCATCGCGTTGAAGTTGCTGACGAGCGGTGCCAGGTCGCGGTCCCGCGCGTAGTCCCGCTCGTCGATCCGGGTGTCGAGCTGGCCGAGCGCCACCGCCTCGGCGGCGTCACTGATGCGTTCGAGTGGTCGCAGGGTGAAGCCGCTCGCCCAGTAGCCCAGGACCCCGGCGGCGAAGGTCGTCGCGAAGGTGGCCACCGCCAGCGTGACGAGCAGGCTGCGCAGGCCGGACGCGATGTCGTCCAGGCTCTCGACCTCGAAGTAACCGGAACGGTCGTCGCTCAGCGGGACACCCACGGCCACCAGGGTCCGGTTCTCGAGCTCGAAGCGCATGATCGCCGGGTTGCCCACCTCGACGACCTGGTCCTTGAGCTGCCGCGGCAGCACGTCCACGCCGAAACGGGGATCGACCGAGACCGACACCGGTCGTCCCTCGGCGTCGTTGAGCACCACCGACGGCTTCCCGGCATCGGCGAGCGAGGCCAGGACCCCCTGGGCGTCGGGTGAGTCACCCAGTGCGCCCGAGACCACCTGGGCGTTGGCGACGGCCCGCCGCGAGATCGAGTCCTCCCGCTGGTTGACCAGGGTCTGCTGGGTGATGGTGAGCGTCAACAGTCCGAGCACCACCGACAGGACGAGCGTGACCCCGACGACGGCGAGCGTGATGCGGGTCCGGAGTCCCGCGCCGATGCCGGACCAGTTCGGCGCCGGTGCAGCGGCCTCTGCGTCGGGCTCGGGCGTGCTCACCGGTTCAGGTCTGGAGCTTGTAGCCCAGCCCCCGGACGGTCACGACGTGTCGCGGGTTCGCCGGGTCGGACTCGACCTTCGTGCGCAGGCGCCGCACGTGGACGTCGACCAGCCGGCTGTCGCCGTCGACGCCGTGACCCCAGACCTTGTCGAGCAGGTCCTCGCGCGAGAACACCGTTCCCGGATGGTTGGCCAGTTCGACGAGCAGACGGAACTCGGTCTTCGTCAGGTGCACGGGCTCCCCGCCGCGTGAGACGACCCCCTCCTGCGGCACGACCTCCAGGTCGCCGAAGCGCAGCCGGGGGTTGCCGGCCACGGCCGGCCGGGCCCGCCGGAGCAGCGCCCGGATGCGGGCCGAGAGCTCCTTGGGTACGAACGGCTTCGTGAGGTAGTCGTCCGCCCCGGCCTCGAGTCCGGCCACCACGTCGTGGGTGTCGGCCCGGGCGGTCACCATCACGATCGGCACGTCGCTCTGCCGGCGGATCGAACGGCAGACCTCGAAACCGTCGACCCCCGGCAACATGATGTCGATCAGCACCACGTCGGCCGGATCCCGGGTGAACGAGCTGATCGCCTGTTCGCCCGTCTCGGCCTCCTCGACCTCCCAGCCCTCGTCCTCGAGGGCCAGCTTGACGGAGGTCCGGATGCGTTCGTCGTCCTCGACGGTCAGGATGCGCGTTGCCACGGCGGCATTCTCGCCCATCCGGCGATCCCGCGCCCGTCGACGCCCCCTCCGGTGGCTCCGGCGGGCCGGTTCCCTCGCCGTCCAGCCGGTTCACTCACCGGGCCCGATGCTGTCGCCGGGCCCGATGACCCGGAGTTCCTCGATGAGCCGCTCGGCGAGCCGGGGGTGGGCACAGAGCACCGAGCCGGGTCGAACCTGCGAGCCGTCGAGAGCGGTGACGCTCGCCCCGGCCTCGCCGGCGACCAGCGCGCCGGCTGCGTAGTCCCACACCGAGAGCCCGGCCTCGTAGTAGGCGTCGACCCGGCCGGACGCGACCGAGCACAGGTCGAGCGCCGCCGCACCCATCCGTCGGATGTCACGCACCCGGGCGATCAGCTCGGCCACCACCCGTGCCTGCGTCGCCCGGACGTCGGGCAGGTAGCTGAATCCGGTGGCCACCAGCGCCCGGTCGAGGGGCGGGGGATCACCCAGGTCGAGTCGGAGCGACCGGCCGGTGTGCTCGTCGTCGCAGAACGCCCCGCCGCCGAGCGTCGCCCGGTACACCCGACCGTGGGTGGGGTCGGCGACGACGCCGGCGACGGTGCGACCGTCGAGCTGGGCCGCCACCGAGACCGCGTAGCCCGGGTGGTCGTACACGTAGTTGGTGGTGCCGTCGATCGGGTCCACCCACCAGGTCACCCCCGAGGGTTCACCGACCGGATCGACCGGATCCGCTCCGGCGGCCTCCTCGCCCACGATCCGGTCGTCGGGTCGGTACCGGCGGATGGTCTCGGCGATGAGTGCCTCGGATCGCCGGTCCATCAGGGTGACCAGGTCGGTCGGTGAGGACTTCGTCTCGGCGCCCAGGTCCTCGGGTCGGTCGCCGGTGATGAGCGAGGCGGCGGCGGTGGCAGCCTCGAGCGCGATCGACAGCAGCTCGTCCCGGCTCGGCAGCGGGCCCGCCGGTGCGGTCACGTCGAGCGGTCGCGGATCGTCTGCCACTCGCCGAGCGCCCGCAGGGTCAGCACGGCGACGACGGCCACGCCACCGGCGGCGGCCGCGGCGGTGAGGAGCAACAGGACACCCGTGGCCAGGCGGCTGAACCCGCCGATCTCACCGAAGGCGTACCCGATGAAGCCACCTGCGGCACCGCCGAGGAGGATCGCCCCGAAGGCGAGCGCCCTCGCCAGGACCGAGGGCAGGGCCGAGTCCGGACCGTCGCCACCACCCGGCGCCTGGCGCAGGGTTCGGGGCGGGGTGTCGGGACTCACGGGTCGCAGGATACGACGTGGTCCGGCGTCTCCGGGTCGGGCCGCCGGCCCCGGTCCGCCCCCCGGTTCGGGGCGTCGGATCGGCAGTGACCGCCGCCACTGGGCAATTGTTCATGTTCGTGTCGGGAGTGCCCGATGGAACCGTGTCGAACACGAACGGGTCGGTACGATGATCGTGCTGGCTCCTCGTGGAGGACCAGTGGAGGAACCGTGGCAGAACTCGTACCACCCACCCGGTTGGGGCAACTCCTGACCGAGGCCCGTGAGTCCCGTGGCGTGTCGGTCGACGTCGCCAACGAGGAGCTGGCCCGCAACAACGTCGCCATCGACCTCCGTGAGGTCGAGGCCGGACGCGTGCGCATCGACGACCGTCAGGTCGAACAACTGGCGAGGATCTACGGCATCGAGACCGGGAACCTGATCCCGATGCGCAGCCGGCTGATCGTCGACCTGAGCGAGGGCGTCATCCAGGACGAGCGGACCAGGTCCGCGATCCGGTTGGATCCGGACCGGGGTGAGACGCTGCGTCGCTACCTGGCGCTCGTCTACCAGATGCGCAACGCGCAGCCCGGCCAGCCCCTGACCCTGCGCATCGAGGACATGCAGGTGCTGGCGGACGCCTTCGGCACGGACTCGCTGACGGTCGAGTCCGAGCTGCGGACGATGATGGCCGCCGAGGCCGCGGCGATCACCACGACCCGGACCCGGCTGTCGGCCAAGGTGCTCGTGCCCGCAGCGGGGATCCTGCTGGCCGTGACGACCATCGGGGCGCTCGTGTTCGTCCAGGCCGGGAGCGAGACCCCGGCGCCTGCGCCGGCGCCACCGCCGGTGGTCGCCGAGGTCCCCCTGGACCAGCTCCCGCCGGCCCCGGTCGCCGACGTCGGTCCTCCCGGGATCCAGGTGGAGCGCCAGCCCGACGGTTCGGTCGGACCGGAACTACCCGCCGACTGACGGGGTCGCCCGACCCTCCCTCGGGTCTCGACCGTTCGCTCAGGCCGTTCGCTCAGGCCGTCCGTTCGACGGTGGAGCTCGCGGGGTCGGTGCCGAGCACACGGAACCCGAACGCCCGGGGCGTCGACCATCGTTCCCGCAGCCACTCGAGCAGAGGCTCCCGCACCCAGGGCTGCGTCGACTCCAGCAGCTCCGTGGCCCGTTTGGTGTCGGCCCAGGTGGCATCGACCACGATTCCGTCCGGGTCGTCCCCGGTAGTGAGCGAGCCGGTGACGGTGGTGGACCGGTGCACCTCGACCCGCAGGTCCCAACGCAGGTCGACCGCCTCGATCCGTACCTCGTAGAGCAACCCGGCCCAGGCCTCCACCCGCAGGCCGGTCTCCTCCTCCACCTCGCGTCCCAGGCCCACGAGCAGGTCCTCGTGGCGTTCGATCACCCCGCCCGGCGGCGTCCAGTCCCACCGACCGCCACGTCGGACGTTCCGGACCAACAGGAGGTCCCCCCGCTCCGGGTGCTCGAGCACGGCACCCCCGACGGTCCACCGGTGGAACCCGTCGTCAGCCCCCGTCGTCATCGGTCCGCTCCGCCGTCTCGCCCGCGCTCCGCTGTCTCGCCCACGCTCCGACGCTACCCGGATGCGGGGACCGGCCGCAGGGGCCGCGACGTCGTGCTAGCGAGGGGCGGTGGGCGCCCGGAGCATCCTGCACGTCGACATGGACGCGTTCTTCGCGTCCGTCGAGTTGCTGCGGCATCCGGAGCTCGTCGGCCGACCGGTCGTGGTCGGCGGCGCCGGCGACCGGGGGGTGGTGGCCGCGGCCTCGTACCCCGCACGGGTCCACGGCGTGCGCTCGGCCATGGCGACGGCCCGGGCGAGGCGCCTGTGTCCCGACCTGGTCGTGCTCCCGCCCGACCACGCCCACTACGCGGAGGTGTCGACGCGCATCATGTCGTGCTTCGCCGAGTTCACCCCCCTCGTCGAGCCGCTCTCGCTCGACGAGGCCTTCCTCGACGTCTCCGGTGGCCTCCGGTCGGTCGGTGCGGCCCCGGCCGTGGCCGCCGAGCTCCGCCGGAGGGTCCACGAACGCGAACGGTTGTGGTGCTCGGTCGGCGTGGCCTCCTCGAAGCTGCTCGCGAAGCTGGCGTCCGAGGCCGCCAAGCCCGTCCCGGGTTCGGACGATCCACCCGCCGGCGTGGTCGTCGTCGCGCCGCCGGACGAGCTCGACTTCCTGCAGCGCCGACCGGTCGGTGACCTGTGGGGGGTGGGCCCAGCGACGCGCGAACGCCTGGACGCGCTGGGCATCGCAACGGTGCTGCAGCTGGCGACCTTCCCCGTGGATGCGCTCGTCGCCCAGTTGGGGGAGGGCACGGCCAGGCACCTGCACGCGCTGGCGAACGGCGTGGACGACCGCCCCGTGGTGCCCGACCAGCCGATGCGGTCGATCTCACAGGAGGCGACCTTCGCCCGGGACCGCCACCGACCCGAGGAACTGGACGCCGACCTGGTGGCGATGGCGGACCAGGTCGCCGCCCGGGCCAGGCGGCGGGGCGTCATCGCCCGGACGGTCCAGTTGAAGGTGCGGACCAGCGATCTCAGGACGCTCACCCGGTCCCGGACGCTCGAGGTGCCCTCGGCCGACGGCGTGTCCGTCGCCCGGGTGGTGCGGGCGCTGCTGGACGAGGTCCCGGTGGCCGCCGGAATCCGCCTGGTCGGCGTGGGACTCACCAACCTCGTGGACGCCGACGTCGGCGTCCAGCTCCGACTCGAGGGCGTCGCGCCGGAAGAGCCCGGGGCCCCCTCGGCCGACCGTTTGGCGGCCGCCGAGGCGGTGGACCGGGTCCGAGCGCGGTTCGGCGACTCGGCGATCGGCCCGGCGAGTCGTCCCCATCGGTCCGATCCGGGCCCGTCGGACGACGGGACGCAGGGGTGACCCACCGACTCGTGGCGGAGCCCGATAGCCTGTGCCAACATGCAGGCGCACGCAGAGCCGACCGCATCCAGCCAGGGGGTGACTGGCCATGCCGCTGTCTGAGGACGAGCAGCGAATCCTCAGCGAGATCGAGTCCCAGCTCCGCGCCTCGGACCCCGACCTGGCGGAGCACGTCGGATCGACCACCGTCTACACGGATGCGCTCCGGAAGCTGCGTTGGGGTGTGGTGGCCTTCGTCGCCAGCCTGGTCCTCACCATCGTCCTGTTGACCATCCACTTCGCGCTCGGTTTCGTCGGATTCCTCGCCATGGTCGCCTCGGCCATCCTCATCGAGTCGAACGCACGGCGGATGGGGCGGGCCGGGATCAACGAGGCCACCCGGGCCCTGCGGTCCTCGGGAATCCGGTCGTACTTCAACGACGCCGGCGAGCGGGCCCGCGAGCGCTTCAAGCGCGACGACGAGGCCTGAGCTCCGGCCGCGTCGGACGGCTCAGCGCAGACGCTCCAGCACCCGGTCGCGGGCGGGCAGTCCGGAGTCGACCGCCGCGACGACCTGACGGGCGATCTCCTCGGCCAGCTCCACCTGGTCGCCGGTCGGTGGTTCCGGGCCGTAGCGCCGGGCGGTCTCGAGCCGGGCCAGCGTCGTGACGTCGATCGA
>CAIYGQ010000059.1 GCA_903925745.1 uncultured Actinomycetes bacterium
GAGGGCCTCGACCGGTTCGTGTTGTTCGCCGCAGCGCACGGCGTGGACGTCCTCGCTGGGATCTCCGAGGATCTCTGCCAGCGGTTCCTGACGGCGAGAGGCGCTGGGGGCGAACGTCCGGCGGAGGCCACGATGCACCAGCGTCGTTCGGTGCTACGGGTGTTCTTCCGTGTCCTCCACAGCTTCGATCCGTCGGTCGTGGACCCAACGTGGGCGTTGGAGTTGCCTTCACGCTCCAAGGACGCACGGCGGCCCCTGTCCGATGACGAGTTGGACGTCCTGCGGGCTGTGTCGCTTGCGACACTCGTCGAGACCCGCCAGCCGTCGATCGTTGCGCTCGCCGAGGCCGGTGCGGTCACCACCGAGATCGCTGCGATCACCGCAGCTGACGTCGACCTCACCGAGGGAACGGTCGACCTGCCCGGCTGCTATCAGGCCCGGTCCCGCAGCGTGCCGCTCACCGAGTGGGGCGCCGCCCAGCTGGCCCGACGTATCGAGTTCCTCGACGGATCCGACATCCCGCTCGTCTACGCAGGTGCCGACCGGCGCCACGCCGGGCAGGCGTCGATGTCGACGAACCTGCGCAAACTGTTCACCCGCGCCGGCCTGACCGGCGAACCCGACATCGGCCTCAGCTCGGTGCGGGCGTGGGCAGGAGCGCGAGTGTTCGCCGCAACCGGACGGATCGAGGCCGCGGCCGCCATCCTGGGTTGCCGCAGCCTCGACGGCGCAGCCCGACTGATCGGCTGGGACTGGCGGGACGACCCGTGACCCCCCAACCGTCGCCGGCCGCCACGGCGCCGGGGAGGCTGTCGCTTCGAGCGACCGTGACAGCCTTCCTCGACGACGACTTCGTCTGGGTCGCAGCCGAACGCCTCGAACACCTCGCTGCCAGCGGAACCGCACCCGGTCGTGGCGGCCGGCCCCGCACCTACCCGCTCGTGTGCGCACTCATCTGGGACGGCCTCGTGTCAGTGTTCGGTTCCGCCCGACAAGTCGAGGTCGAACTCGGATGTGTCGAGTCCGGATGGTGGGAGATGATCCGACGCGCCGCGATCAAACGAGCCGGGGTCCTCCTCCCGGTCCAGGCGATGCGTCGCCACCACTACCGGTACCTGCGCGACACCTACCTGTGTGCCACCGATACCCAACTCGCGGTCCTCGCCGAAGTGTTCACCGAACACGCCGCGAAGCTCGCGGTTTCCGTCGGCCTCTGCGACCCCAACGGGACCGGGTCGCTCACTCACCCGTCAGCCGCCCGGGTCGTTGCCGGTGACGGCAAAGTCGTCACCCCCCGCTACAAGACCAGCCCCCAACAACGCGGCACCGTCGACCCCGAAACCGGTGAGATCCGCATGCGACGTGCCGACCCCGACGCCGGCCTCCACGTCACCGGCGGCGGCGACCAGGCGTTCGGCACCAAGTACGTGTTCCTCTCCACCCGCGGCGACGCCCGCAACCAACGCATCATCCTCCACGTCGCCCACACCCCCACCAAAGGCGCCGGCGGCGAAGCCGCCACCGCCATCCGAGCGTTCGACGCCACCCTCCCCCACCTGCCCGGCACCCAAGCCGTCGTCTACGACGGCGCCATGCGTGGCACCCACCTCCACCAACTCATCACCCGCCACGGCGTCATCCCCCTCGCCCGCATGCACAAAGCCGCCGGCGGCAAACAGCGCGACACATACCTCGGCTACGTCCCCATCCAACGCCCCGGACCAGCCGCAACCCTCGACATCCACCTCCTCGACGGCGCACCCCACCTTCGCGACGTCCGCGCCGACGGCACACCAACACTCGAACCCCTCGAACGCACCAAGCTCATCCGCCGACCCAACACCGACCACTGGCGCCTCTACGGCGAATACCGAATCCCCGACCACCACGGCGGCGGCCACATCCGCATCCGACTCGACCGCACCACCCGCGACGAACAGACCGGGTTCAACCGAGAAGAACACCTCCGCCCCATCCCACCCACAGACCCCGACCACACCACCCTCTACGCACGCCGCAACGACACCGAAACCGGCAACCGACTCCTCGACGACTCCATGCTCCGCGAACGAGCCCACACCGTCGGCCGGAAACGACAACTCCTCAACCTCACCACCTGGGCCGCACTCCGCAACGCCAGCGCCGCCCATCAACACGCCAGACACCGCACCAGCGACCCACCCACACTCGCCGCCTGACCACCAACCGCACCCCCGAGTGAGGCCCTCACGCGCCCGGCAACGGAACCACCACCGGAAACCGCGAGAAACAAGCCCCAGCGGCCATCAACAGGCGCCA
>CAIYGQ010000060.1 GCA_903925745.1 uncultured Actinomycetes bacterium
CACATCATCTTCCTGGGGACGCCGATCGACGACACGGTCGCCAACCTGGTGTGTGCCCAGCTGTTGTTCCTCGAGTCCGAGAACCCCGACCGGGACATCAGCATCTACATCAACTCGCCCGGCGGCGACATCAACGCGCTCATGGCGATCTACGACACGATGCAGTACGTCCGACCCGAGATCGCCACGCTCTGCTTCGGACAGGCCGCGTCCGCGGCGGCGGTGCTGCTCGCGGCCGGGTCACCGGGCAAGCGGCTCGCACTGCCCAACGCCCGCGTGCTGATCCACCAGCCGTACGCCCAGTCCGGCTACGCCCAGGTCTCGGACCTGGAGATCGCCGCCAACGAGATCCTGCGGCTCAAGTCGACGCTCGAGCACGTCCTGGCCCACCACACCGGCCAGGACGTGGAGCGGATCTCCCGGGACACCGACCGCGACTACGTGATGACGGCGGCCGAGGCCAAGGAGTACGGGATCATCGACGAGGTGATCGAGGCCCGCAACGCCGTGGACACGAGCGGTCCCATCTCCGCCATCCGCTGAGCGGAGCGGCCCGGTCCCGGCGCCGATTCCGGGGACCGGGAGGGGCAGTCCGTCACGTCGGGGCCGGGATCGGCCACAATGATCGTCCCGCCGGTCGAGGACGGCCCCGGTGGGTGGTACCCGGCGTCCGGCCCAGGTGGGGCGTCCATCCGATGTTCCATCCGATGAGTTCCGACGAGTTCCGATGAGCGAGGAGACCTGTGGCCAAGTTCGGTGACGGTGGCGAACTGCTGAAGTGCTCCTTCTGCGGGAAGTCCCAGAAGCAGGTCAAGAAGCTGATCGCCGGACCGGGCGTCTACATCTGCGACGAGTGCATCGACCTCTGCAACGAGCTCATCGAGGAGGAGTTGACCGAGACCGGTGAGCTGGTCCTCGACGACCTGCCGAAGCCGGCCGAGATCTTCGCCTTCCTCGACGACTTCATCGTCGGACAGGAGCGGGCCAAGCGGATCCTGTCCGTCGCCGTCTACAACCACTACAAGCGGGTCCAGCACGGCAGCCGGTCGGGCGTCGAGGACATCGAGCTCCAGAAGTCGAACATCATGCTCATCGGGCCGACGGGCTGTGGCAAGACGCTGCTGGCCCAGACGCTCGCCCGCATGCTCAACGTCCCGTTCGCCATCGCGGACGCCACCGCGCTCACCGAGGCGGGCTACGTCGGCGAGGACGTCGAGAACATCCTGTTGAAGCTGATCCAGGCGGCCGACTTCGACGTGAAGAAGGCCGAGACCGGCATCATCTACATCGACGAGATCGACAAGGTCGCCCGCAAGTCCGAGAACCCGTCGATCACCCGGGACGTGTCCGGCGAGGGTGTCCAGCAGGCGCTGTTGAAGATCCTGGAGGGCACGACGGCCTCGGTGCCGCCCCAGGGCGGTCGCAAGCACCCGCACCAGGAGTTCATCCAGATCGACACGACGAACATCCTGTTCATCTGCGGCGGTGCCTTCGCCGGCCTCGACGGCATCATCGAGCAGCGGATCGGGCGCCGGGGCGTCGGGTTCGGCGCCGAGATCCGTGGGGTGGAGGAGCGTTCCGAGAGCGAGCTCCTCGGCGGCGTGCTGC
>CAIYGQ010000061.1 GCA_903925745.1 uncultured Actinomycetes bacterium
ATCAACATCGTCGACACTCCGGGCCACGCCGACTTCGGCGGCGAGGTCGAGCGGGCGCTCACCATGGTCGACGGCGTGGTGCTCCTGGTCGACGCCTCCGAGGGCCCACTGCCCCAGACCCGCTTCGTGCTCCGCAAGGCCCTGGAGCTCGGCCTGCCCGTCGTGCTCGCGGTCAACAAGGTCGACCGCCAGGACGCACGGATCGACGAGGTGGTCCACGAGGTCGAGGAGCTGTTCCTGGACCTGGACGCCGACCTCGAGCAGTTGGACTTCCCGATCGTGTACCTGAACGCCCGGGCGGGTCGCGCGAGCCGGACCCGGCCGGAGCACGCCGACGAACTCGACGACGACCTCACGTGCCTGTTCGAGCTGCTCGCCGACCACCTCCCGGCCCCGGTCCACGACCCCGAGCATCCGCTGCAGGCCTGGGTCACCAACCTGGATGCCAGCCAGTTCGTCGGGCGACTGGCCATGTGCCGCATCGTCAACGGGACCATCCGTCGAGGCCAACAGGTGGCGTGGTGCCGGGCCGACGGCTCCGTCCAGCAGGCGAAGCTGGGGGTGCTCTACGTCACCGAGAGCCATGAACGGATCGAGGTCGACACCGCCGGGCCCGGCGAGATCATCGCCGTCGCGGGACTCGACGACGTGACGATCGGAGAGACGCTCGCCGACCCCGCCGACCCCCGTCCGCTCCCGGTCATCACGGTCGACGAGCCGAGTCTGGCGATGACGGTCGGGGTGAACACGTCTCCGCTGGCCGGCCGGGACGGGAACCTGCTGACCGCCCGGCAGGTCCGGGCCCGCCTCGACGCCGAGCTCGTCGGCAACGTGAGCCTGCGGGTGCACCCCACCGACCGTCCCGACACCTGGGAGGTGCTCGCCCGCGGCGAGCTCCAGCTGGCCGTGCTCGTGGAGACCATGCGCCGCGAGGGATTCGAGCTCACCGTCGGCAAGCCCCAGGTCGTCACCAAGGAGGTCGACGGCACACTCCACGAGCCGGTGGAGTTCGTCAGCATCGACGTCCCCGAGGAGTACCTGGGCGCGGTCACCCAACTGCTCGGCACCCGTCGCGGACAGCTCGTCGACGTCGTCAACCACGGGACCGGCTGGGTCCGGGTCGACCAACGGGTTCCGGCCCGGGGGCTGCTCGGGTTCCGGACCGAGTTCCTGACCGAGACTCGGGGCACCGGCATGCTCCACCAGGTCTTCGACGGTTGGGCACCGTGGTTCGGCGAGATCCGGGTGCGCGACCGGGGGTCGGTGGTCGCCGACCGGGTCGGCGTGGTCACTCCGTACGCGATCGTCGCGATCCAGGAACGGGCCACCCTGTTCGTCGGGCCGACCGAGGACGTCTACGAGGGGATGATCGTCGGCGAGAACTCGCGGAACGAGGACATGGACGTCAACATCTGCCGGGAGAAGCACCTCACCAACATGCGGGCCTCAGGATCGGACAACACCCAGAAGCTCACGCCCCCCCGTCGACTGTCGCTCGAGCAGGCCCTCGAGTTCCTGGCCGAGGACGAGTGCGTCGAGGTCACCCCCGGGGCGATCAGGCTCCGCAAGGTGGTGCTGGACGCCGGGGACCGGGCCCGGCGGGTGAAGCAGCTCAAGCACGCCCGGGGCTGAGCAGCACGAATCCCGACTTGTCTGGTCGGGATTCACGGCCTATGGTGAACACGTGGCCAGCACCTCGCAGCCCGGCACCTCGCAGCCCGGTACCTCACAGCAGCATTTCCCGCAGGGCGGCTCCGGCCTCGAACCGGGTCCAGCGACCCCCGGGCTGTTCTCCTTCCCCAACCCGGTCAATGACGTGGCGGCCCGCACCGTGGCGACCGGGGTGGTCATCATGGCCCTCGCCGTCGCCGGCCTCGGGTGGGGCTGGGTGCTGATCCCCCTGACCTACGGATTCTGGGCCCGCGTGCTGACGGGTCCGACCCTGAGCCCGCTCGGACAGATCGCCACACGGGTCGTCGCACCACGGCTGCGGGACCACGAGCGTCTGGTTCCGGGGCCACCCAAGCGGTTCGCACAGGCCATCGGCGTGGCGTTCTCGACGACCGCATCGGTGCTGTGGCTCACCGGGTCGACGGGCGCATCCCGCGTCGTCGCCGGCATGCTGGCGGGCGCGGCGTTCCTCGAAGCGGCCTTCGGCCTGTGCCTCGGCTGCAAGGCGTTCGCCGTGCTGATGCGGATCGGTCTGGTGCCCGAGCGGGTGTGTGAGGACTGCGCCGACCTGTCCCGTCGGATCCCCGGGCTGCGCGCCTGAAGGTCCGAACCCACTAGCGTCGCGGCGGTGCGCCTCGTCGTCGCCCGCTGCACCGTCGACTACGAGGGTCGGCTCGCCGCCCGACTGGGAGAGGCCGTCCGGCTGATCATGGTCAAGGCCGACGGCTGTGTGGCCATCCACGCCGACGGGGGCGCCTACAAGCCACTCAACTGGATGAACGCGCCCAACACCCTCCTCGACGAGGGCGAGCGGTGGATCGTGTCCAACCCCAAGGGCGAGCAGCTCACCATCCACCTGCTCGAGGTGCTGGCGGACGAACGCCACGAGTTCGGGCCCGACCCCGGGCTCGAGAAGGACGGCGTGGAGGCCCACCTGCAGGCCCTCCTGGCCGAACATCCCGACACGATCGCCGACGGGCTCACGCTCGTTCGTCGCGAGTTCCCGACCGACATCGGACCCGTCGACCTGCTGTGTCGGGACGCCGAGGGGACGGCCGTCGCCGTCGAGGTCAAGCGGCGCGGTGAGATCGACGGGGTCGAGCAGTTGACCCGGTACCTGGAACGCCTCGAACGGGACCCGCTGCTCCGGGGCATCCGGGGCATCTTCGTCGCCCAGGTCATCAAGCCACAGGCCCGCGTGCTCGCCGAGTCGCGGGGCATCGGTTGGGTCGAGGTGGACTACGACGCCCTCCGGGGCATCGAGTCCGACGAACTCCGGCTGTTCTGAGTCACTTCCCCTCGATCCACTCGAGCACGGCGGGAGCGAAGGCCCCCATGCTCTTGTGCTCCAGAGTCCCCGGCGGGAACGAACGGATGGTCGCGGCCAACCGGGCCAGGACGTCAGGTCGGTCGGCGAGGCGGCCGAGCAGGTCCTGGTGGATCCGGATCCCGAACACCACGGCTCCTGTCATCGGGAGCCGACGGAGCGTCTGACGCTCCACCCGCAGCCAGATTCGATCGGGGACGCCGGCGGCCGACAGGTCGGCTGCGGGCTCGGTCCGGTACTTGCCCCCGGGCTGGTAGAGCGAATCGTCGTCCGACAGGTTCCAGTTGAGGCGCCACCGGGGCGAGTCCACCTCCAACCGGTCGAAGAACCGGTCGACCGGCGCGGCCAGCTGCTCGGCGTAACCGGCAACGGGGTCGTGCACCCGGGCCATCGGTCGACCCAGCTTCTCGGCGAGCACCCAGCGGGTCGGCGAGCACACCGAGGCGGCGGCCAGGGTCCAGCCCTCGGGACCCCGGAGCTGGACCGCCCAGTCCTCGGCGACCAGGCGGCCGGCGGCATCGACCGGGTGGATCCCGGCCCGATCCAGCTCGGCCGATCCCACCGGCACCGGCTCCTCGGCGCCCTCGACGACGACCGTGCCGCCCTCACGTCGGTGGGTGGCGCCGTGCATCGTCACGAGGTGGTCGACCAGGACCTCGAGCAGTTCCCCTGATGCCCGGCGCACCCGATCATCGGGATCCTCGACCACCGCGACGACATCGGCGTGCCGGTCCCGCAGCACCCGACGCTTGTGCCCCAGGAAGGTCGGCAGGTCCTCGTCCACCTCGAGCCAGTCCTGCAGGAGCAGGGGTCGGAGCCCCATCCGCAACCGGGAACCGTCCCCCGTGAATGGAAGGTGCCGTGGCCGCTCGCCGCTCACGGGTCAACCGGAGTCCGACACCGTCCCGGCGTCAACCACGACACGACACCGTCCCGGCGTCAACCACGACACGACACCGTCCCGGCGTCGATGACCACACGGCCGTCGGCGCCCAGGGTCCGGTACACGGCCTCGTCGGAGCCGGTCCTCCACACCTGCACCGTGAGCGACTCGCCCGGGAACACCGGAGACGAGAATCGCCCCGACAGCGCCGCCATGCGGGCGGGGTCCCCGTCGCAGAGCTCACGGAGCAGGGCGCGACCCGAGAACCCGTAGGTGCACAACCCGTGGAGGATCGGCCGGTCGAACCCCGCCAGAGCGGCGAAGCCCGGATCCGAGTGCAGCGGATTCCGGTCTCCGGACAGTCGGTAGACCAGTGCCTGTTCAGGACGCGTCTGCAGGTCGATGCTCGCATCCGGTGCACGATCGTCCGGGACGGCACCGCCACTCGACGGGCCCCGGTCTCCGCCCCAGCCGCCCTCACCCCGGATGAAGGCCGACATCACGACGTCGAAGAGCGGCTCGCCGTCGTCCACGCCCAGGGATCGGCTCGTCACCTCGACCACCGCGCCCTTCCCCTTGTCCCAGATCGCCGTGATCTCCGCGGTCGTGGTGATCGTCCCCTCGACCGGCAACTCGCGGTGCAGGACGATCCGCTCCTCGCCGTGGACGAGCATGGCGGGGTTGAACGTGCCGATCGAACCGAACACGCCGGTCACGTCGGGCAGGACCACGGCGAAGGTGGGCAGCACCCGCTGGGTGACTTCCATCGAGTTCTCGGTCACGAAACAGAGCTCGGCTGGGTCCAGCGGATCCTGTCCGGCACCCACGCCGACCGCGTAGAGCAGTGCGTCACGTGACCGCCATGAGGACTCCACCGGCTCGCTGGTGGTCCCCACTGCATCGGGGTTGATCGCCACGTCGGCTCCTCTCGATTCCTTCGGTTCGGTTCGGTTCGCTCCGGCCGGGCTGGCCGGCATCGTGGTGGCACAGCGCCCCACCGCCTCCGGCCCCGGCGGGCCCCGCATCCTGCCAGACGGACGCGGCGCAGTGCTGTGACCACGCTCCGGGAGGCGGCACCAACCCCGGGCGCGCGTGTGCCAGATTTTGGGGGTGTCGACACCCAGGAAGGTGGTCCTCGGCCTGCTGGCCGCGCCCCTCATCGTCGTCGCGCTCGTGGCCGGGGTCTGGGCGGTCGACACCTGGGCCGCCGGGGAGACGGTGGCCAGGAACACGACCGTCGCCGGCGTCCCCGTCGGCGGGCTGAGCCGCGACGAGCTGCGGGCCGCCGTCGAGCAGCTGGCCGCCGAGCTGCCGCCCACTCCCCTGACGATCGATGCGGCCGAACTCCACCGCGAGACCACCTTCGGCGACGCAGGACTGAGCATCGATGTCGATTCGACCGTCGACGAGGCCTGGAGCGCCGGCCGTGGGGATCCGCTCCCCACTCCGCCGCTGCGCTGGCTCGGGTCGATGTTCTCCGACCGCGAGTACCCGGCGATCCTGGCCGTGGACACGGCGGTGCTCGGACAGACCATCGGCGTGCTGGAGGGCGAGGAACGGACGCCGGCGACCGAGCCGACGATCCAGATCAACCCCGATGCCGTCGTCCTGGTCGCCGGGAAGCCGGGGCGGGAGATCTCGGTGAACTCGGTGGTGCAGTCGCTGCCGCTCACGCTCGACCGGGTCGGGGATCCCGTGACGGTCGACGTCGAGCGAGCGACCCTCGTGCCGAACCGTTCGGACGCCGAGGTCCAGGCCGTCGTCGACCAGGCCAACGCCATCACGCAGGGCGAGGTCACCCTGGTCGTCGGCGACGAGCGGGTCACGGTCGACGCCGCCGAGTTCCGCGCCGCGGTCGTCGTCACCGACGACGGGCCCGGCACACCCGTGCGGCTGACGCTGGACCCGACGATCGTGGCCAACGTGCTCTCGGAGTCGGTGCCGACGGACCGGTCGAATCCCACTGGTGTCCGCTTCACCGTGCAGGGAGACGTTCCGGTCCCCGTGGCTGGCGAGGACGCCGTCGTGTGCTGTGCTCCGGAGTCCCCCGACCTGATCGTCCAGGCGCTGCTCGCCGGACAACGCGAGGTCACGCTGCCGACCACCACCGTCACGGCCGCCCAGGGGGTCGAGTGGGCGAACACCCTGGGCGTCAAGGAGGTCGTCGGCGAGTTCACCACCAACCACCCGGCCGGCCAACCCCGGGTCAAGAACATCCACTTGATCGCCGATGCGCTGCGCGGCGTCCTGATCCCGCCCGGTGCGACCTTCTCGGTGAACGACACCGTCGGCGAGCGCACCCGGGCCAAGGGCTACGTCGACGCCCCGGTCATCTACGACGGAGAGTTCAAGGAGGACGTCGGGGGCGGCGTCAGCCAGTTCGCCACGACGCTGTTCAATGCGGCGTTCTTCGGTGGGCTCGAGATCCCCGACTACATGTCGCACACGAAGTACATCAGCCGGTACCCCTACGGCCGGGAGGCGACGCTCGCCTACCCCGGCGTCGACCTCAAGATCACGAACAACACCCCGTACGGGGTCGTGATCTGGCCGACCTACACCGACTCCTCGATCTCGGTGAAGCTGTACTCGACGCCGTTCGTCTCGGGCCGTCAGGTGAGTCAGAGCCGTTCGAGCGGGTGTGGATCGGTGGCCACCGAGCGCCAGCGCACCTGGCTGGACGGGCGGGTGGAGAACGACAACTTCAGCGCCTACTACGAGTGCGAAGAGGACCGGAAGCCGACGACGACCACCGCGCCGTCCCGCTGACGCCGGGTCCGACTCCGGGACCGACCCCGGGACGGCGGCATGCGGCCGGGCCTTGGGCGGGCGTGTGGCACCCGTCCTAACCTGTGGGCCATGAGCGACCCGGGCGAGCCGCAGGTGATCTACGAGGAGCGCATGAGCGACGCCGATGCGCTCATGTGGGGCATCGAGAAGGATCCGATGCTCCGCTCCACCATCACCACGGTGTGCGTGCTCGACGGCCGACTCGACCGGGAGGTCCTCCGCCGGGAGTTCGACCGGATCACCCGCTCGATCCCCCGACTGCGCGAGCGGGTCCGGTCCAACCCGCTGTCGATCGCCCCGCCCCGCTGGGAGGTCGACCCCAACTTCGACCTCGACTACCACCTGCGCTTCGCCCGCGTGCCCGGCGACGGGGGCGTCGACGAGCTCCTGCGCATGGCGCAGCCCCTGGCCATGCAGAGCTTCGACCGGGCACGACCGCTGTGGGAGGCCGTGGTGGTGGAGGATCTCGGTGACGACCAGAGCGCGGTGGTCCTGAAGATCCACCACTCCATCACCGATGGGGTCGGTGGCGTCCGGCTCATGCTCGAGTTGTTCGACCTGGAACCCGACGCCCCCGAGCGCCCGGTGCCTCCGGCCCCTCCGGTCCGGGTCCTCAACCAGGTCGAGCGGTTCATGGATGCCTTCCAGCACGAGAGCCGGCGGCAGCTGCGCTTCGCGTCCGACCTGGCGGGACGCGGGATCTCGGGTGTGTCGAGTGCGGTCACCGATCCGGTGGGCGCCGTCGACACCGTCGGCGAACTGGCTGCGTCGACAGCACGGATCCTGCGCCCGGTGAGCCACCCGCTGTCACCCCTGATGACCGGCCGTTCCCTCTCGACGCACTTCGGACAGGTCACGCTGCCCCTGGACCGGGCGAAGCTGGCCGGCAAGGCGATCGGCGGGACCATCAACGACACCTTCGTCACGGGTCTGGTGCAGGGCTTCCGCATTTACCACCACGAGCACGGCGTCGACCTCCACGGACTGCGGATGGGCATGCCCATCAACGTCCGCACGACCGAGGCGGTCGAGGTCGCCGGCAACGACTTCGTCCCCGCCCGCTTCGAGCTGCCGACGCTCGCCGACGACCTGGCGGATCTGATGCGGGGCATCCGCGAGCGCATGATCGGCGCCCGGAACGAGCCCGCCAACCAGCTCGTCGAGGTGCTCTCCAACGCCCTCAACCGGCTGCCGACGACGGTGGTCACCCAGATCTTCGGGACGATGATGAAGGGACTCGACTTCCAGGCCTCCAACGTGCCCGGTTCCCCCATCCCGATCTTCCTGCGTGGCGTGCCCGTTCGGTCGATCACCCCGTTCGGACCGATCGCCGGCGCCGCGGCCAACGTCACGCTGCTGAGCTACCAGAACGACCTGAACATCGGGCTGAACGTCGATCCGGCGGCGATCACCGACCCCGAGCTCTTCGTCTCCTGCGTCCGACGCGGCTACGACGAGGTGCTCGCACTGGCCTGAGGCGCTCGGGCGCCGGGACTGTGTGACGGGGCGGTCGGCCCGTAGCCTGCGACCGTGGACGACCCCACCCGGCAGGAGACGAGCGGCGCCGACATCCCGGCGACCCGCACCGACGTGGTGGTCGTGGGCGCCGGACCGGCCGGATCGGCCGCGGCCATCGAGCTCGCCCGCTCGGGGCTGGACGTCATCGTGGTCGACCGGGCCGTGTTCCCCCGCGACAAGATCTGCGGCGACGGCCTCACGACCGGGGCACTG
>CAIYGQ010000062.1 GCA_903925745.1 uncultured Actinomycetes bacterium
CGTCGTGGCGATCGTCTGGAAGCAGTCGGAGGGACCCGACCGGTCCGAACCCGTGTCCTGGTGCTTCGACGCCGCCTGACGCGCTGTCAGCCCCTCGGATGCGAGGCCAGGAAGGACCAGATCGCCCGACTGGCGTCGAGGTCCGGGTAGGGCTCCCCCACGAACCCCGACGCGAGCTCGGAGGATGCCGGTCGGCCCATCCAGGCGTGGGTGGCTCCGTCGACCACGACCAGTCGCACTGCGGCGCCGTCGCGGCACGGTGTCCAGGTCGAGACGGTCAGGTCGGGGTTCAACGGGTCGGTTCCGGGGGTCGAAGAGGGATCGCATCCGTTCGCGGCTGCGAGCGCCTCCACCGCGTCGCGGGCGGGCCGGAACGTCACCCCGGCCACGCCGGTGCCGGCTCCGCCGTCGATGGGGTGGTTGGTGTCGTCCGTGCCGTGCAGGTGGATGACCGACACGGGCGTCAACGGAGCACAGTCGTCGACACCCAGGCTGCCGGCCTGGACGCCGACGGCCACGATGCGGTCGGACAGCTCACAGGCCAACCGGTACGCCATGATCCCCCCGTTGGAGTGGCCGGCCGCGAACGTTCGGGTCGGGTCGATCGGGAGTTCCGTGGCGATCCGGTCCAGGAGCTGACGCACGAACCCCACGTCGTCGACGTCCTGACGGGCGGCCGGTCCGCAGCAGTACCCGCCGTTCCAGGTCTGCGGGCCGGTGCCATCGGCCCGGGCGCCGATGCCGTCGGGGTAGACGACGACGAAGCGGTTCGCCTCGGCGAGCCCGTCGAAGCCGGAGTTGGCCCGGAACTGGTCGGACGAACCGAGACCACCGTGCAGGGCCACGAGCAGCGGCGCCGGAGTCGAGGGGTCGAGGGAGGCGGGGACGTGGAGGCGGTAGCTGCGGGTGCGACCGTCGGCGGTGCGCAGCTGTCCGAGTGAGGTGCGACCGACGGGCGCGACGCCTGCAGCGGTCCCGGCGTAGGGCTGGTAGACGGCGAGCGGCGTCGTCGTGGTGGAGGTGGTGGTCGGCCGCGGCGCAGTCGTCGTCGGTGGCGCGGTCGTCGGTGGCGCGGTCGCCGGCGGCGCGGTCGCCGGCGGCTGGGGCGGGTCGGGGATCGGGACGCACGAGCAGACGGCACAGATGAGGGCCACCGGGAGCAGGGACGCCGTCGTCCGCAGCGGGCGATGGAACGGTGGGGTCATCGGATCCCCTCCATGGGGTGGGACAGGGCCTCGAGCGCAGCGAGCGTGGAGGTCACGTGCACCTCGGTGGCCCGGGCGAGCCCGAGCCGCCCCTCGATGCAGAGCCCGGCGAGGGCGGAGAGGCCCGCCAGGTGGGCCGTGGCCAGGGCCCCTGCGTCGCGCGCCGACAGCCCGGCGTGGTCCCGGTAGCGCTCCGACCAGTGGGCGGTCGCCAGGTCCCAGTTGCTGCGGCGGGCCAGTTCGATCACGGGTGACAGGTGCTGTGCCGTGACCAGCGCCCTCATCGCAGGACCGTGGCGGCGGGCGACCTCGAGGTAGGCCCGCGTGGCGGCCCGGAGCTGGTCCTCGAAGGACGAGCCGGGCGCCACGGCGGCGGCGACGTGCGCCCTGACCCGCTCGGCGTGTCGCTCGAGCAGCGCAACCACCAGTCCGTCCCGGTCACCGAACTGGTCGTAGACGACGGGCCGCGTCACACCGCCCTCGCGAGCCACCGCGTCCATCCGCAGTGCGTCCGAGCCGCCGTCGGCCAGCAGCCGCTCGGCGGCGTCCAGCAGCAGCTGTCGCCGCTGGGCCGGGGGCGTGCGTGGCGCCCGGCTGCGGCCTCCACGCTCGGAGACCACCGTTCGTCGTGACCCCCGGTCCATGTCGACCACTGTATCTACACTCTGTAGATACACCACCACGGGCCCCGGGGCCCGGGCGACTCAGCCCAGCAGCGACCGGAGCTCGTCGAGCGCGGCCGGAACGTCGGTGGGCCGCGGCCCGACCAGCACCGCCCGCATGCCGACGGCCCGGGCGGCCACCACGTTCCCTGGGGCGTCGTCGACGAACACCGTCTCCGCGGCGTCCACGCCGAGCCGCTCGAGTGCCAGGTGGTAGACGCGGGGATCGGGCTTGCGCAGGCCGACCGCGGACGAGTCGACGACGTCGTCGAAGAGTTCGTCGAGGGGCAGGATCGGCCGCCAGAACTCCTGGAACTCGGCCGCGTTGTTCGTGAGCAGACCGGTCCGCCGACCGGCCGAGCGCTGCTCACGGCAGCAGTCCACGAACGCGTCCCGCACACCACCGCCGGCCAGGGCGGCCAACAGGTCGAAGGGCTCGATCGACCGGCCGACCCGCGACACGGCCAGCTCGACGATCTCGTCGCGGGCCGCGCCCAGTGGGATCTCGCCGCGTTCCAGCCGGTGCCACGGATGGTCCGTGTCCTGGTCGTAGGGACCGAACATCACGTCCAACAGCACCTCGGGATCGAGGTCCGCAGCCACGGCGGCCTCGACCAGCGCCGTGAAGGGTGAGTCGATGAAGACCCCACCGAAGTCGAAGATCACGGCACGTACCGGTGCGTCACTCACGATGGCAGTTCCCCCGTCTCGAGCAGCTGTTCGAACGCGGCCTCGTCGAGCACGGGCACCCCCAGCTCGGTGGCCTTGGTGATCTTCGACGCACCGGGCTCGGCCCCGACGACGAGCGCTGTGGTCCGCTTGGAGACGCTGCCCGGTGACTTCCCGCCCCGGGACTTGATGGCGGCCTCGGCCTCCTCCCGGCTGTAGGCCGCCAGCGTGCCGCTCACCACGACGCTGCGGCCGGCGAGCGTCTGGGGCAGCACCGACCGCTCGGGACCCTGAGTGTTGACCCCCGCGGCCACCAACCGGTCGACCACGCCCCGGTGGACGGGGTCGGCGAACCACTCGTGCACCGAGGCGGCGATGACCGGTCCGACGCCGTCCACCGCCGAGAGGTCCTCGATGCCGGCGGCGGCGATCGCCTCCAGGCCGCCGAGCGAGGTGGCGAGCGCCTCGGCACCGGCCTGGCCGAGGTGGGTGATGTTCAGCCCGAACAACAAGCGGGCCAGCGGCCGGGACCGTGATGCGTCCACGGCGGTCCGCAGGTTCTCCACCGAGGTCTCGCCGTAGCCGCGGAGCTCGCCGATCCGGTCGTAGTCGAGCGAGTAGACGTCGGCGACGTCGTCGATCAGGCCCAGATCCATGAACATCTGGACCTGCTGCTCGCCGAGGCCCTCGATGTCCATGGCACCCCGGGACGCGAAGTGGCAGACGGCCGCCCAGCGCTTCTGCGGGCAGTCGGCGGCGGTGCACAGGTGCTGCGCCTCGCCCTCGGCCCGGACCAGGGGCGAACCGCACGACGGGCAGTCGGCCGGGAAGACCCACGGTTCGAGACCGTCGGGGCGGAACTCGAGGACCGGACCGACCACCTCGGGGATCACGTCACCCGCCTTGCGCACCACGACCGTGTCACCCGGGCGGACGTCCTTCACCCGCACCTGGTCCTCGTTGTGTAGCGTCGCCATCGACACCGTGGAGCCCCCGACGAAGACCGGCTCCATGACGGCGAACGGGGTCGCCTTGCCGGTCCGCCCGATCGAGACCTGGATGTCGAGCAGCGTCGTCGTGCGCTCCTCCGGCGGGAGCTTGTACGCGATCGCCCACCGCGGCGCCTTGGAGGTCGCACCGAGCGCCGCCTGCACCGACAGGTCGTCGACCTTCACCACGACGCCGTCGATCTCGTAGTCCAGCTCGTGGCGGTGCTCGACCCAGTGGGCGCAGAACCCGTAGACCTCGTCGAGCGACGGGAACGACCGGGTCGCCGGGTTGACGGGCAGCCCGAGCGCCTCCAGGTACCCGAGCGCACCCGAGTGGGTCGGCGGCGGCTCCGCCCCGACGACCTCGCCCAGCTGGTAGGACCAGAACGACAGCCCACGCTCTGCCGTCACTGACGGATCCTTCTGGCGCAACGACCCCGCCCCGGCGTTCCGCGGGTTGGCCGGCAGCGGCCGGGGGCGCCGGCCGGCGGCGAGTGCCTCCTCGTTCTCGGCCTCGGTCCGGGCCCGGAGCCGGTGGAACGACTCGAGCGGCAGGTACACCTCGCCGCGGACCTCGAGCACCCGGGGCGCCTCGCCCGTCAGCCGCTGCGGCACCGCCTCGACCCCCCGGACGTTGGCGGTCACGTCCTCGCCCGTGCGTCCGTCACCCCGGGTGGCGGCGAGCACCAGCTCACCCGACTCGTAGCGCAGCGAGATCGCCAGCCCGTCGATCTTGAGCTCACAGACGTACTCGACCCCGCCGGCCAGGCCGAGCTCTGCCAGCCGCCGGTCGGTCCGCTCGCCCCAGGCGCGCAGCTCCCCGACGTCCATGGCGTTGTCCAGGCTCATCATCCGGGTCCGGTGCTGGACCGGCGCGAACTGGGTCGACGCCGCGCCCGAGACGCGCTGCGTGGGACTGTCAGGGGTCACCAGGTCGGGATGTGCCGACTCCAGGGCCCGGAGCTCGCGGACCAGGTGGTCGTAGTCGGCGTCCGGTACGACGGGAGCGTCGAGCTCGTAGTAGGCGCGGTCGTGGAAGCGGATCCGCTCCCGCAGCCACTCGACCCGGCCGACCGGGTCCAGGTCCCCGTCCGGCTGATCGCCCCGGCCGGAGGCACCGGGCCGGTTGGACTGTCTCGACCTCGGCACGGCCGCAGGCTACCGCCGAACCGTGACGACCCCGGGCGCCCTCAGGCGCCGAGCGACAGGCGGGCGGCCATGCTCTGGCGACGCAGACGCGACGACAGGTCCGTGCACAGGTCGACGATCCGGCCGGCTCCGACCGCATCGAAGTGGCCGAGTCCGTCGGCGGCCGACACGAGCGAGTGGAGCCGCAGCTCCATCGGGTCGACACCCTCCGCCGCCAGCGCGGCGAACGTACCGGTGAGCCGCTGCCACAGCGAGTCGCTCCGGGTGCCGAGCGGCCGGTCCACCGGCACCGCCCCCCATGCCACCAGGCCCCCTGCGGCGATCAGTCGGCCCAGCGCGTCGGACCAGTCGGCCGCGGTCGGATCGGCGGGAAGTGACACGAACGAGACCCCCGAGCCGACCAACGTCGCCCAGTCGGTGCGTCCGGGCACGTGGATCCCGATGCGGTGCGCAATTCCGGCGCCACCCGCCGTCGTCGCGAGCGGGCCGGAGTCGAGGGCGTCCACCACCGGGTCGAGCAGCCCCGAGCGCAGCTGGTCCCGGCTGAAGGGGAAGGTCGGGTGGAGGCAGCCGACCAGTCCCGGCTCGGAGAGCACCACCACCTGGGGGACACCGGGCCACCCGGCGGCCACGCGCCGCGCGGTCGCCACGGCCCGGTGCGATACGAGCCGTCGGGCGAGCGAGACCGACTCGCGTGCATCCACCCCGGCGGTCCGCAGCGTGATGGCCGTGGTCACCGGCCCCAGCACGGGGACACGCACGGCGGCGGCCGACGCGGACGGGGCCGAGAGGAACTCCTCCAGGATCCGTTCCGCCGTCGGCGTCGACGAACAGGACCCGGGATCGAACGTGGCCGGGTCGAACGTGGCCGGGTCGAAACTGAGCACACCACCGGGCGGGCCGTCCGGGTCGACCTGCAGACCCGGGACGCCGGCCACGACCTGGGCCAGCAGGGAACCGTCGGGCCGGGCCGGGACCGGCACGGTGGGGAAGCGTTCGTGGGCCCGCAGGGCGAAGTCGACCACGGCGACGGGGTCGGTCCCCGGGACCGGCCCGACCGATGTCGCCAGCCCGAAGAGCTCACCCGCGCGTGGTTCCACGCACCGTTAGTAGCGGTGGGACGCCGCGACGGACAAATCTGTGCATGTGAACGCTCCCGGGTGGGTCTGGTCGTGTCGGGTCCTGTGGGCCGTGCTCCCGGTGACGCTCGGCGAGCTGCTCGCCGACGCGATCGCCGGCCGCGACGGTGCCGGGCCCTGGATCGCCGTCGTCGCGGCGTGGTGCACCTGGGCGGTGGGCCTGGGCACGACGCTGGTCGCCGACCCGCGGGCGCTCACGGTGAACCGCATCCTGGCGCCGGTCCCGCTCGTCGCCGCGATCTGGTCGGCGACGCAGGCGACCCCCGGTCCGCTCGGCTGGTCCGGCGTCGCCGCCGCTGCGGTCCTGGCCGTGGTGTCCCTCGCCGCTCCCGTCGGTGAGTGGGCGATCGACGGCGGCTCCTACGGCGACGAGCACCGGGCTCCGCTGCGGTGCCCGACGGCGCTGTTGGCCGGTCCGGTCCCGGCCGCCTGGCTCCTGGCGGTCGCACCGGGTCTGGGCGCGGTCCTGGCCGCGGTCACCGGGCGACCCGTGGTCGCCGTACCGCTCGCCGTCCTCGGCGTGGCGGGCGCCTGGGTCGGCGGACGCTCCCTGCACCGCCTGGCCGGTCGCGCCCTGGTGTTCGTCCCGGCGGGGGTGACGCTGGTGGACGCCCTCGCCCTGGCCGAACCGGTGCTGCTCGCCCGGCGGAGCATCACGCGGGTCGGCCCGGCCCCCGCCGACACCACAGCCCGCGACCTGACCGTCGGCGCCGCGGGCCTGATCCTGCAGGTCGACCTGGACGACGCGCTGACGATCGTCCCGGCCGTCGGGCGAGGCGGGGTCGCCGAGGCCGTCGAGGTGCGCTCGGTGCTCGTGGCCCCGACCCGGCCCGGGGTGTTCCTCCGGGTCGCCGAGGAACGGGGCCTGCGGGTGGCCCGGGGCTGACACCGGTGCCACCACCGGGACCGACACCGGTGCCAACACCGGGACCGACACCGGTGCCACCACCGGGACCGACACCGGTGCCAACACCGGGACCGACCGGCACCGACTCAGGGCAGCGCCACGCCCCCGCCCACGACGACGTCGCCGTCGTAGACCACGACGCTCTGGCCCGGGGCCACCCGGGGCGACGGCTCGTCCCAGCGCAGCACCGCGGTGCTGGCCCCGGGGTCCGTTCCCTCCACCGTCGCCGGGCGCACCACGCCGTGGGCCGAGACCTGCACCAGGACCGGGCCGGTGGGCACCGGTCCGTTCCAGGCGACCTCGGAGATCCGGACGTGGTCCCGACGGAGCCGTTCCGGCGGGCCAACGACCACCCGGCGGGCCGGCACGTCAACGTCGAGCACGTAGCGACGGCCACCGCCACCCGCGAGCGAGAGCCCCCGACGCTGGCCGATCGTCACGAGCTCGACGGCCTCGGTCCGCCCGACCACCCGGCCGTCGGTGTCGACCACCTCGCCGGGGTGGAGCGCGGCCCGCGACGACAGGAACGCCGCCCGGCCCTCGGACGCGGTGATGAAGCAGACGTCCTGGCTGTCGGGCTTGTCGGCCGTCCGCAGCCCGAGCGAACGGGCCACCTCCCGGACGCGTCGCTTGGTCATCCCGCCCACGGGGAACAGCACCCGGCGGGTGTCGGGATCGAGGAGCGGGTGGAGCACGTACGACTGGTCCTTGGCGGCGTCCGCGCCCCGGGCGACGCTGGCCACCCCGGCGCGGTCGACGATGCGGGCGTGGTGCCCGGTGGCCACGGTGTCGAAGCCCAGCACGTCGGCCCGGTCCAGGAGGGCGTCGAACTTCAGGTGCCGGTTGCACTCGACGCAGGGGTTCGGGGTGCGACCAACGGCGTGGTCGGCGACGTAGGGCTCGACGACCCGCTCGGTGAACCGGTCCGAGAAGTCGAACACGTGGTGCTCCACTCCGAGCTGCGCCGCCACCCGGCGGGCGTCCTCCACGTCCGAGACCGAACAGCAGCCCGAGTCCGACGGCCCGCCCCACAGGCGCAGGGTGACGGCCTCGACCTCGTGACCCGCGCGGCGGAGCTCGGCTGCGGCCACCGAGGAGTCCACTCCTCCCGAGAGCGCGACCAGGACGCGCACCTCAGCCCGCCCGCGCCCCGGTCGCCACTGCACGGCCGGCGTGTGAGCGGAGCCGGTCGACCGCCGCGGCGACGGCCGTCACGGCCTCGTCGACGTCGGCGCCACTCGTGTCCGGGCCGAGCGTCAGGCGCAATGGTGCACCCCGGAACGGCGCGCCGGCGTCCGTGATCGCGTCGATCACGTGGGAGCCGCGCAGCGCGCCCGACGAACACGAGGATGCGGCCGAGGCCCGGATCCCCGCCCGGTCGAGCAGGTACAACAGCGGCTCGGCCTCGACGCCGTCGACGCCGACGTGGGCGAAGTTCGGGAGCACCCCGACCCCAGCGGAGCCGAGGACGGTCGGACGCAGTCCCGGCACGCGCTCGACCAACCCGGCGACGAGCCGATCCCGCCGGGCCGCCACGCGCGGGACGACCCGGTCGCGCTCGTCGACCGACGCCTGCAGGGCCACGGCCAGCCCGACGGCACCGGCGACGTCGACCGAACCCGAACGTCGGCCGCGCTCCTGTCCCCCACCGGGCAGCAACGGACGCAGGCCGACACCCTCCCGCACCACGAGCGCGCCGGTGCCGCGCGGCCCACCCAGTTTGTGGGCCGACACCGAGACCAGGTCGGCGGCCGCCGCCTCGACCGACAGGTCGAGCCAGGCCGCGGCCTGCACCGCGTCGGTGTGGAGTCCGACGCCCGGTGCGTGGCGGCGGACCACCTCGGCGACGGCCGACAGGTCGGTCCGGGTCCCGAGCTCGTTGTTGGCGAGCATGACCGACACGACACCCGCTCCCGGGCCCGCCCCCGAACGCGCCCCGGCGGCGAGACGGTCCAACTCGTCCGCCAGCGCGTCGGGATCGATCCGAGCCACCCGGTCCACCGGCACCACGCGGCCACCGAGGGCCACCACCGTGTCGAGCACGGCGTGGTGCTCCGCCGCTGAGCACACCGGCAGTCCCGGACGGGGCGGCAGGCCGCCGCTGACGGCGTGGACGTCGGACTCGGTGCCCCCCGAGGTGAACACGACCTCACCCGGCCGGCATCCGAGCAGCGCCGCGACCTGCTCGCGGGCCTCGTCGAGCGCCCGGAGCGCCTCGCGTGCCAGCGCGTGGGTCCCGCTCGGGTTGCCGTAGCGCTCGGAGCGGAAGGGCTCGACCGCCGCCAGCACCTCGGGACGGAGCCTGGTGGTGGCCGCGTGGTCCAGGTCGATCGTCCGGCCGGACACGGCGTCCCTCAGACCCGGACCAGGTCCCGGAACGGGACGTCCTTGTCGGGGCGGGACTCGGCAGGCAGTCCGAGCACCCGTTCGCCGATGATGTTGCGCTGGACCTGGTCGGTGCCCCCACCGATCCGAGGCGCCCACTGCGACATGAAGAAGTCCTGGAACCGGCCCTCGAACGGCGCGTCGGAGCGGACCAGGGTCCCGGCCGGACCCTGGAGCTCGACGATCAGGTCGCCGCCCGTCTCGTAGAACTCCGAGACCACCAGCTTCATGACCGAGCTCTCGGGTCCCGGCTGCCGACCGCGACCGGCGGCGGTGCGGACCCGGTAGCCGAGGAACTCGAGCACCCGCTCCAGTTCGTGGAGCCGGGCCAGACGCTGGCGCACCATCGGATCACGGTCCCGGCCGGTGCTGCGCGCCAGCTCGACGACCTGGTCGACGGCGTACATCCTGCCCCCACCGATCGACGCCCGCTCGTGCGACAGCATCGACAGCGCCACGCCCCAGCCACCGCCCACCGGTCCGATGGTGTCGACGACGGGGATGCGCACCTCGTCCAGGAACACCTCGTTGAAGTGGATCGCCCCGTCGATCTGGCGCAGGGGTCGGACGTCCACGCCGGGGGCGCGGACGTCGACCGCGAGCGCGGTGATCCCACGGTGCTTCGGCACGTCGGGATCCGTCCGGGCCAACAGCACGCCGAGGTCCGAGTAGTGGGCCCCCGAGGTCCAGACCTTCTGGCCGGTCACCACCCACTCGTCGCCGTCGAGCACCGCCCGGGTCGACAGTCCGGCGAGGTCCGAACCGGCGCCCGGCTCGCTGAACAGCTGGCACCACACGTCATCGGCGCGCAGGATCCGGGGCAGCCACCTCGAGCGCTGCTCGGCGCTCCCCCACTCGATGACGGTCGGACCGACCATGTCGACCCCGACGGTGAACATGCGGCCCGGGACGTCGTAGTCGGCCTCGACGGCCGCGAAGACGCCGGCGAGCAACGGTGACAGTCCTCGGCCGCCGTACTCCCGGGGCCAGTGCGGGGCCGCCCAGCGGGCATCGGCCTTGGTGCGCTGCCACCGACGGGCCTCGTCGACCATGGCGGCGTCCTCGACCTCGGTGGTCGCCCGGTAGGTCCGCACGTCCTCGAGGCCGACCCGGTCACGGCGGGCGGCGTGCGCGTCCAGCCAGGCGGTCGCCTCGGCGCGCAGCGCCAACTCCTCGGGGGTGTCGTCGAAGTCCACCGTCGCAGAGTGTGGCCCAGCGACCGACGGTCCACACACTCCGTTCAGCGCGGGAGCCCCGGCGGCACGACCGGTGCCGCGACCGGTGCCGCGATCGGTGCCAGGCCCAGCGCCGCATCGGCCAGCAGGTTCCCGCGCCGCGACTGGTAGGCGGAGGCCACGCACACGAGCCACGTCTCCGCCGTCACCCAACCGTCGACGGTCTGCTCCGTGCGGCGGCGGATCCCCTCGGCGAGTTCCGTGGCCAGCCGGAGTCGTTGGTCTGGGTCCAGGTCCTCGACTCGCAGCAGGAAGGACCGCACGAGCGAGAAGTCCTCGTCGTCGAGTGCCGAGACGTCCAGCGAGGCCACCATCCCCTCCAGGCCGGGCGGCGGCAGGAACGCCACCGGTACCTCGGTGCTGCGACCGGTTCGCTCGCGGATCACCACGGTGCCCGACGCCAGGTCCCCGGGCCGCTGCGTGTCACGGGTGGCCGTCGCGACGCTCAGTGCGAGGAACCCGAGCGACAGGTAGGTGTCGATGATGGCGACGGCACCCCGGACCACCGCCTGCCGCGGCGTCGACGGCGACCCGTCACGGTCCACGACGCGGAGGCCGAAGAGCGCCTTGCCCGGGCTGCGGCCCCGGGAGACGACCTCCACCGTGATCGGCACGACCAGCAGCGTGGAGACGACGACCACGAGGATGGCCAGCTCCGGCGCGACACCCACCGAGATCGCCGCGCCCGCTCCCAGCAGCAGGACGAACGCGACCGCCAGCTGCAGCACGAGGTCCACCAGACGGGCCAGGGTCCGCGTCGCCACACCCGCGGTCGGAAGCTCCAGGAGGACGGCCTCGGGGGTGACCACGCCGGCGGGCACGTCGCCACGGTACCGGCCGGGGCATCTACGGTGGACGACGGATCGGCCAGGGAGCCCGGAGCGTCGCGTGGACATCGACCGCTACATCCAGCGCAACGAGGCCACCTGGCGTCGGCTCGGCGACCTGAGCCGACGGGCGGGCGGATCCGACCGTCGGCTCGGTCGGCTCAGCGACGACGAGGTCGCCGAGCTCGTGACCCTCTACCAGCGGGTCTCGGCCCAGCTGTCCCACGCCCGGACGGTGTACGCGGACGCCGAACTCAACGCCCGCATGTCCCGGGTGCTCGGCGAGGCCCGTCTGGTCCTCTACCGCCGTCGCAGCCGACCCGGGCGGGCCGTGGCGACGTTCGTGACCACGTCGTTCCCCGCCGCCGTCTGGCACGCCCGCCGCTTCGTCGCCATCAGCGCCGCCTGCCTGCTGGTCCCGGCCGTCGCGGCCGGCGTGTGGCTCGCCCAGTCCACCGGCACGCTGGACGCCAGCGTCCCGGCCGAACTCCAGCAGGTCATCGCCGAACGCGACTTCGCCGAGTACTACCGCTCGGACGCCGCGCAGAGCTTCGCCGGTCGGGTCACCATCAACAACATCTACGTGGCGTTCACGGCCTTCGCGCTCGGGGTGCTGCCCGTCCTCGGCCCCGCGGGGATCCTGGCCTACAACGGTCTGAACATCGGGGTCATGGGGGCGGTCATGCACCGGGCGGGCGAGGGCGCCCAGTTCTGGGGGCTGATCCTCCCCCACGGACTCCTGGAGATCGCCGCGATCATCGTCGCCGGTGCCGCCGGCCTGCAGATCTCCTGGGCGATCATCGCGCCCGGCGACCGGACCAGGGCCGATGCGCTCCGTGACGCCGGGCTCCGCTCGGTCGTGATCGTGCTCGGGCTGGTCGCCTGCTTCACCATCGCCGGGTTCATCGAGGGGTTCGTCACCCCGTCGGACCTCCCGACCGCGCTCCGGGTCGCCGTCGGCGTGGCGGCCTGCAGCGCATTCGTCGTCTACGTCGTCCTGCTCGGACAGCGTGCGGCGGCCACCGGCGCGACCGGACTGTGGGGCGAGGACCGACGAGACCTGCTCGACCGGGCCGACGAGGCCGCGGCCTCGGGGGCCACGATCCGCGCCTGACCGCCCGGCTCAGAGCCGGAACACCACACCCGCCCGGCTCAGAGCCGGCCGGTCTGCTTGGCGAGCAGGTACGCGTCCGCCAGCTGACGGGCCAGGTGCCCCGGGGTGGCGTCGACGACGGTCACCCC
>CAIYGQ010000063.1 GCA_903925745.1 uncultured Actinomycetes bacterium
AGGTTCGCCGGACCGCCACTCCTGCAGGTGAGGGCGGCGAGGGAGTCGCCACCGAACCAGGAGACACCATGAACACCGACCACACCGCCGAGAACTCCACCAGCCACACCACCGCCTGCAGCACCCGTCCGGGTCTCGGTCGACTCGCCCGGGGCGCCGCCGCCCTGACGCTCGCCGTCACGGCGGCGTTCGGCAGCACGGCGCTCGCGGTAGCAGATGCCGGGGCCTGGGTCCCCTCGCCGGACAACCCGTTCGGCGAGGAGTGGAGCCCGGTCCTCCCCCCCACCGAGTCGTGGGCGCCGGTCACACCACCCACCACCACGCCACCCAGCCCCGTGATTCCGCGAGTGACACTCCCGGACTCGGTCTTCCAGCCGGTGCTGCCGGACCCGGCTGATCTCGCCCTCATCCCGGAGCTCCCCGATCCCCCGTCGACGGACGGAGGGCTCCCTGTCCCGAGCCTCCCCGATCGCATCCCCGAGTCGGTCCCGCTGACTCCGATCGGCCCCGGTCGGCTGCTGCCCGACGGACCTTCGGTGCCCGAGCCGACCATCCCACCGATCCACGGACCCGACTGCCTGTCGGACACGCCGAGCGGCTGGGGTTCGGGCTCCGCGGCCACGGAGGAGCCGCCGCCGTGCGATCCGATGTCACCGGGCGGGCTGGGCTACCCGGACGGTGAGGGGATGGAGGACGAGTGCCTCCCCTACGACCCGCCGGCGAACGCCCGTGAGGCCGAGGCGCTTGGACAGCCCGGTGAGTTCGGGCCCGGGACCTGCGACGAGCCCGGCGACCCCGAGGCCACCCCGGTCCGGGTCGAGTCCGCCACCGGCTCGCTCGCCTTCACCGGTTCCGACCTCGCCCTGCCGCTCGCCGGCGCCGGCCTGCTCGGTGGCGGTGGGGTGCTCGCCGGGATCTCGGTCCTCGCCCGCCGGACCCGGTCCGGGCGTCCCTGACTCCCCGCCGGTCCCGGCAGCCGCATGGCCCGGGACCGGTGCAGGGACCACCCCCCCGCTGTGGTCCCTCCCCTCGGATCGCAGCGGGAATCACCGCCCCCACCGACCGACTCGGCCGGTGGGGGCGGTCGCGTCCGGGCCTAGTCTCGTGCCCGGACCTCCGGCGAGCCGGAGGTGCCCCGACTCCGGACGTGCCGGAGTGCTGGACGAGCGAGCTGGACGAGTCGGACAGCCCGAGGAGACGGTGTGACGATCAACGAACGAGGACCCGAGGGCGATCGCTCCTACGCCGCGGTGTCCGAGCGGTTCTCGATGCCGCTCGACGAGGCGATGCTCACCCAGCGGGCGGTCCGCAAGGTGCTCCCCGACCCGGTCGACGACGAGATCGTGCTGCGCTGTATCGAACTGGCGCTCCGGGCGCCCACGGGCTCCAACGGCCAGAACTGGGAGTTCGTCGTGGTGAAGGACCGCTCGGTGCTCGCCACCTTCGCCCGTCGGTACCGCTCGGCCTGGCGGATCTACGGAGGGATCGGCGAGCGGGTCACCGCCGGCGATCCCTCGATGTCGAAGATCCTGGCGGCCGTCGAGTGGCAGGTCGACCACTTCGAGGAGATCCCGGTCGTGGTCGTGCCGTGCCTGCGCGGCGCCGTTCGCTTCGCCCCGTTCCCGACGATCGCGCAGACCAGTCACTACGGCTCCATCTACCCGAGCGTTCAGAATCTGCTGCTGGCCGCCCGGGCCGTCGGCCTGGGCGCCTCACTCATCACCCTGCCGCTGTGGAGCGTGGCCATGGCGCGCCGCGCGCTCGGGCTGCCGTTGTCGGTCCAGCCGATCTGCATGGTCCCGCTCGGATGGCCTCGGGGTCGCTACGGACCGACGACGCGCCGACCGGTCGGCGAGGTCGTCCACCTGGACACCTACGGCCGCCAACCCTGGCGTGGCGTCGAGCGGGCCGACTCCCAGGGAGCCGCGGGGTGAGCGGATCGCAGCCGAGTCGGATCCTCGTCGTCGGCGCCGGCTTCGTCGGCGCGGCCGTCGGCGCCGCGATGTCGGCGCGGGGCGTCGAGGCGGTGCTGGTCGACATCCCCACGCACCCCTGGCTCGCCGACCGGGACGCCGCCGCCTCCGCGTCGCTGCTCGAACTGCTCGACGGCACCGACGCGGTCGCCGTGGTCAACGCGGCCGGTCGGCTGCGGGGCACCGACGACGAGATGGTCGCCGCCAACACCGCGTTCCCCGAGTGGTTGGTCGACACGCTGCGGGGGCGTCCCGTCCGCCTGGTCCACCTGGGTTCCGCCGCCGAGTACGGCGATCCCGGCGGTCCCGACCCGATCCCCGAGTCGGCTCCGTGCCGACCGTCCGGGATCTACGGGGAGTCGAAGCACGCCGGATCCCGCCACGTACTGGACGCCCGCGCCGAAGGACTCGACGCAGTGGTCGCCCGCGGGTTCAACCTGGTGTCATCGAGCCTCCCGCCCTCGTCACCCCTCGCCCAGTGGTTGGCCGACGTGGGTCGGCTGCCACCGCAGGGCGGCACCATCGAGGTGTGGGAGGCCGACACCGTGCGGGACTACATCCTCCTGGCGGACCTGGCCCGTTCGGTGGCGGCGCTCGCCGATCCGGACGTGGAGGTGCCTCCGGTCGTGAACCTGTGCAGCGGAGTCGGCCTGCGCTACGGCGACATCGTCGATGCGATGGTGGCGGCCGCCGGGAGGACCGCCACGGTGGCATCGCTCCACCAGGGCGGCATCATGACGGTCGTGGGTGACAACACGCTGCTGCGGGAACGCTTCGACGTCCATCCGGAGATGTCGATCGACCAGCTGGTCGCGAACGCCGGCCTCGACGCTGGGGTGGCGTCGTGAGGGCGGTGATCCTGGCGGGTGGCCGCGGCGTCCGGCTGCGCCCGTACACCACGGCGTTCCCGAAGCCACTCGTCCCCATCGGCGACGAGATGGCGATCATCGAGGTGGTGCTGCGCCAGCTCGCGGCGTCCGGCTTCGAGCACGTCACGATCTCGATCGGCCACCTGGGCCAGCTCATCTGCGCGTACTGCGGCGACGGGAGCCAGTGGGGGCTGCGGATCGACTACTGGCCGGAGGACGAACCACTCGGGACGATGGGCCCGCTGGTGTTGCACCGCGACGAGCTCCCCCCCGACGTGCTGGTCATGAACGGTGACGTCCTGACCGACCTCGACTACGCCGCGCTGCTGTCCGGTCACGAGGCATCAGGGGCTCCGATCACCGTCGCCACGTACGAGCGGACGGTCCGGATCGACTTCGGCGTGCTCTCCATCGGTGGCGGGGGCGACGAGATCGTCGCCTTCACCGAGAAGCCGGTCGAGGCGTTCTCGGTGTCGATGGGCGTCTACGCCGTCTCGACGGCGACCCTCGAACGCTACGAGCGCGGCTCGGCCCTCGGTTTCGACGAACTGGTGATCGACCTGCTCCGGACCGGACCCAGTCCCCGGGCCCACCCGTTCGACGGCTACTGGCTCGACATCGGTCGACCTGATGACTACGACCTCGCCAACGAGGAGTGGGACGAGATCCGCGGCCGTCTGCTCCCTCCGGGGCCGTGACCACGCCGACGACGTGAACGGAACTCCTGGGCTGCGACCCTTCCATCTGCTCGTCTACTCCGACGCCGCCGTGCGGGGTGGGGCGGAGGTCACCCTGGTGGCCCTCCTGTCCCGCCTGCCCCGACAGGTCCGCGTGACGGTCCTGGGTGTCGAGTCCGAGGTCGTGGACTGGATCGCATCCCACCGGTCGGGAACCGGCACCGAGGTCCTCCCGCCCATCTCGGACCGTTCCGACCTGGCGGGCATGCGGGCGCACCGTCGCGCGTTCCGTCGCCTGCGACCCGACATCATCCAGTTCAACCTGAGCGCGACCTGGTCCTGCCAGTGGGCCATGGCCGTCGCGCTCAGCATCCCCGGTCAGCGCGTCGTCGCCGTGGAGAACTCGCCGCTGGCCAGTCAGCACGCGACCTCGCGTCGCCTCAAGCGCTGGACCTCACCCCGGCTCGCCGGTCACGTCGCCGTGGGCGAGCACACCGCCCGCATGATCGAAGGGTCCTCGGGCCTGCGGCCCGGATCCATCGACCACCTCTACCACGGCGTGGAGGTGGTCACCCACGACCCACCACCCCGTTCCGGCTCGGAGCCGATCGTGGGATCGATCGCACGCCACGATCCGGTGAAGGGCATCGACGTGCTGCTGGACGCGCTCGCGCTGACGACACGTCCGTCCCAGGTCGTGCTGATCGGCGACGGCCCGGAGCACGGTGCGCTCCGGGCCCGTTGCAGCGCGCTCGGGCTCGACGACCGCGTCGAGTTCCGGGAGGTCCCGTGGTCGGAGCGGGCCCGCGACCACCTGGCGGGCTTCGACCTGTTCGTCCTTCCGTCCCGGCTCGAGGGGTTCCCCGTCACGATCATGGAGGCGATGCTCGCCGGGGTCCCCGTCGTGGCGACCGACGTCGGGAGCGTCCGTGAATCGGTGAGCGACGGCGTGACGGGGCTGGTCGTCCCGCCCGAGGACCCCGGGGCCCTCGCCGCGGCGATCGACGAGCTGGTCGGTGACCCCGGTCGTCGCCGGGCGATGGGCGCGGCCGGCCTCGCCGAGGCCGAGGAGCGCTTCACGCTCGACGCCACGGTCGATGCGTACACCGCCCTCTGGGAGCGGGTGCTCGCCGGTCCCGGGAGTCGGGTCGTGCTCCCGACGCCCCGGTCGGACCCGCTGCGTCTGGGTCGGTGACGGAGCGCGGGCTGATTTTCCCCGAGTCCCGCCATGATGGGACGATCGGGAAGCGGGGGAGTCGCCCCGGCAGGCCGTGGACGCAGGCGAGGTCGACACTGCGATGGATGTGAACCAAGCGGGCGACGAGGCGACGGCGGGTCTGTCGTCGTTGCTCGCGCCCGAACACGTGGGGGTCGACCACCCCTCGGGCCGCCCCGTGGTGGTGGTCCAGGGACTCGGGTTCGTCGGCGCGGCGATGTGCGTCGCCGCGGCCACTGCGGCCGACCGGGAGGGACGACCCTGCTTCACGGTGGTCGGCGTCGACCTGGACGACGGTCCGGGCCGCCACCGGATCGACTCGCTCAACTCCGGCCGGTTCCCGTTCGAGACCACCGACGCCGAGCTGATCGAGGCACTCTCGGCCGCCCGGGAGCGCGGCAACCTGGCGGCCTGTGCCGACGAGGCCGCCTACGCCCTGGCCGACGTCGTCGTCATCGACGTCCCCCTGGACATCGACTGGCGCAGCGAGCGACCCGAGCTCCGTCTCGCCGGATTCGAGGCCGCGATCCGGACGGTGGGGCGCAACGTGCGGCCGGGGGCGCTGGTGCTGCTCGAGACGACGGTCCCGCCGGGAACCACCGAACGGATCGCGGTCCCCCTGTTGGCCGAGGAACTGGCGACCCGCGGCCTGGGTGAGGACTCGGTGCTGGTGGCCCACAGCTACGAGCGGGTCATGCCCGGCGCCGACTACCTGCACTCGATCACGCACTACTGGCGGGTGTACGCCGGACACACCGACGCGGCCGCCAAGGCCGCAGAGGCCTTCCTGTCGCAGCTCGTCGACGTGGACGCCTACCCGCTCACCCGGCTGGCCTCCACCCGCGCGTCCGAGACCGCGAAGGTGCTCGAGAACACGTTCCGCGCCACGACGATCGCGCTGATGGAGGAGTGGGGTCGCTTCGCCGAGTCGATCGACGTCGACCTGTTCGAGGTCGTCGATGCGATCCGGATGCGGCCCACGCACGCGAACATCCGCAGCCCCGGTTTCGGGGTGGGTGGCTACTGCCTCACCAAGGACCCGCTGTTCGCCGGACTGGCATCGGAGGCGGTCTGGGGTCGACCGGTCGAGTTCCCGTTCTCGACCGCTGCGGTGCGCACGAACGACGCAGCGCCGTTGGCGAGCCTGGACCGGGTCCGGGAGCTGCTGGGCGGTTCGCTTGCCGGTCGCCGACTCCTGCTCGCAGGCGTGTCGTACCGACAGGATGTGGGCGACACGCGGTACTCGCCGTCCGAGACGTTCGTCGTGGCCGCCGAGGCCGAGGGCGCCGAGGTCGTGTGCACCGATCCCCTGGTCGACCACTGGGAGGAGCTCGATCGACCCGTGCTGCGGGACCTCCCTGCGGTCGACGGATTCGACGCGGTGGTGTTCGCCGTTCCCCACGCGGACTACCGATCGTTGGACCTGCCCGCCTGGTTGGGGGACTCCCGCCCGGTGGTCTTCGACGGGTTCAGCGTCCTGGACGCCGAGCAACGGGCGGCCGCGACGGCGCTGGGCTGCAGTGTGGCGAGCATCGGCCGGGGAGCGCGCTGAGTGTCCGGGTCGGATCGCAGGGCGCTCATCACCGGGGGAGCCGGCTTCATCGGAGGCCACCTGTCCCGTCGTCTCCTGGCCGACGGGTGGTCCATCGACCTGGTGGACAACCTCAGCCGGGGTGTGCAGGACGCCGAGTTGTCGGCGCTGCTCGAGCACCCGAACTTCGAACTCCGCATCGCCGACCTCCGTGAACCGGACGCGCTCGACGACCTGGGCGACGACTACTCGCTCATCATCCACATGGCGGCCCTGCTCGGGGTGCAGAACGTCCTGGACCGGCCCTACGCCGTGTTGCGGGAGAACGTCTCCATGCTCGAGCGCCTGCTCGACGTGGGCGCGGCCCAGCGGTCCTTGGATCGGTTCGTGTTCCCGTCGACCTCAGAGGTCTACGTCGGCACCCAGCAGTTCTTCGAGCTGCCGATCCCCTCCCCGGAGTCGACTCCGCTCGCCGTGAGCGCCCTCGACCACCCCCGTACCAGCTACATGCTGTCGAAGATCTACGGCGAGGCCCTCGTGCACGCCTCTGGCCTCCCGTTCACGATCATCAGGCCCCACAACTTCTACGGTCCGCGGATGGGGCTGTCACACGTCATTCCCCAGCTGCTGCAGCGCATCCACCAGGCCTCGGACGGCGACGAGCTCACCGTCTACTCGATCGACCACATGCGCACCTTCTGCCACATCGACGACGCGGTCGAGTTCGTCGTCCGGCTCATCGACCTGGACGGCGGAGCGGACGGCACGTTCAACATCGGGACCCAGTCGCCCGAGGTGACGATGGGCGAGCTCGCCGAACTCCTGTGCGGGGTGGTGGGCCGCGACCTGCGGATCGTGGCCGGTGAGACCGCGCCCGGTTCGCCCTACCGACGCTGCCCGGACATGAGCCACACGATCGCGGTGACCGGCCACGAGCCCCGGGTGTCGCTCCGGGACGGGACGGCCCGCGTCTACGAGTGGTACCGCGACCACGTCTTCGACGGAGACGGGATCAGCGCGCGCTGAGCGGCGCTTCCGGTCGCCCCGATCGGCGGCCGGGCGATGGTCAGCCGCCCGGGGCCGCCGTGGTGGACGTGGTCTCGGTCGTCGAGCCGGCCGCGCCCGGCTCTGCACCCAGGTCCTGGACGTACTCGATCGGCACGGGCCAGGCGTCGGCGACGCCCGGGCCGAGTCCTGCGCCGGAGTCGTCGAGCCCCAGCCCCGACCGGAGCTGTGCGACCGTGAAGCTCTGGGTGATGTCCCAGCCCACTTCGGTGTCGATCGCCTCGGGCAGGCAGCCGTCCACGGCGCCGGCCGCCAACGCCTCGGGTACCGGGAAGCCGATCGACCGGGCGATCCCGACCAGGTCCGAGCCCGAACGGACGGCCAGGCACAGGTCGGTGAACGAGTTGTGCCCGGCGCCGTCGACGATGACGAGCCGCTTGGGTGGGGCGAGCCCGTCGTAGGTGGCCTGGATCTCCTCGACCGGCACCAGGACGTCGACGCGGGCGGCGATGTTCATCGACGGCTTCGGCGGGGCCGGGACGTCGGCCCGACCGGCGGCGGCCCAGCCGACCGCCACGTCGACCTGTGGTTCCGACAGGGCGCTCAGCGCGGCCCGTCCGCCGGCGGAGTGGCCGACGGCGCCGACGAGCTCGGTGTCGGCGAGTCCGGCCAGCACCCCGCCGGCCGCGCCGACCAGCGTGATGGTGTCCAACAGGACCTGCACGTCCTTGTTCGGGTCGCGCACCACCTGGCCCGTGATGAGCGCCGTGCGGTTGCGCTCCAGGTGGTCGGGCGCTGCGACGACGAAGCCCCACGAGGCGATGCCGCGGGCGAGCGCCGATGCGTCGAGTCGGAACGACCCGAACCCGTGGGAGAACAACACGAGCGGGAACGGTCCTGACGTCGACGCCGGCACGTCCCGGTACGTGTCGGTCATCGTCACCGTGAGGATGTCCGGCGACGCCCCCGCCGGGAGGAGCCCGGGCGCCGCCGCGGCCAGTCCGGGTGGCAGCGCGTCGAGTTGGCTGTAGGTGGCGACGGGTGCGCCGACGACGTCGTCCACGGCGGGGTACCAGACCTCGACCTTCCGGTCGGGGAGCTGCAGGGTGGTCACCCCCACCTCGAACGGGCCCGGATCCGCGAACGCCGCGTCGTCCGGACCGCCGGGGGCCGGCGGGACCGACGGCGGCAGGGTGGTGGTCGACGAGGCCGGACCCGCTGAGCCGGAGTCGGCGGACCCGCCGGAGTCGCCGGAGGCGCAGGCGGTGCCGAGCAGGGCCAGCGTGCACACCGCGACCGCCGCGAACCCGGTCCGCCGGCGGGGTCCTCGTCGGCCCCGGTCGGCGGTCCGTGCCGCGGCCGGGAGCGGCCGGGTGGACCGTCGGAACGCTCGCGTTGGACGGCTCGGCGATGGGGACGTGGTGTGTGGCACGAGGTGAGTCTGCCCTGCGGCCGGGCACGGTGCCCGACCGCATCGGGTCGATGTGCCCGTCGGGTGCGCCGGGCAGCCGCCTGCGCCCCAATAGGGTGGGCGCATGTCGTTCCGCTCCGGTTCTCCCCGTGTCCGATTCCTGGGCCTGCTCGCCGCTCCCGTTGTGCTCGCGGCCGTCCTCGCCGCCTGCGGCGAGGATTCCACCACCTCGGCGGTCGTGGACACCGGGGCCTCGACGGCCCAGCCCACCACGACGTCGATTCCGCCCACGTCGACCGACGACGACGGTGCCGCGTCCGGTTCGACGAGTTCCGAGGGTGCGACCACGACCACGACCACGGCCACCGGGTCGGACGGTGGCCAGGCCACCGGCATCGAACAGCGTGTCCGGACCGTGGTGGACGGCGCCGCCTGGGGATCCGCCGTCACGGACTTCTCGGTCTTCTCGGGCACGGAGACGATCGTGTCGGTCTCGACCGACGACGAGGCGTTCCCGGGGCTCGAGGCGTGCGAGGCGCTCCGCTCGGAACTCACCGACCAGGCCCCGCAACTGGCCGTCAACGTGTGGCTGGCTCCCGACCTCACCACAGCGGGCGGGGACGAACGACAGCTCGCCACGGCCCTGCCCGGAGGAGAGTGCGAGCTCGTCCGGTCGGCGGAGTGACCCGGTCGATCCCAGCGCACCTGTCCGATGGTTCAGGTCGCCCGTCCCGTTGCCGATGGAACCGACGTGGTTCCCGGTCGTGACGTGAGGACGGGATCTGGCATGCGCTCCCGCCGGTCATGCGCGGCGCACCGCACGCGCGGCGCCGCATCGGCCCGCCGCATCCTCGTGGTCCTCGCATCGCTGGCGCTGGGCAGCGTCGCGTTGGCCTGTCTGCCCGAGACCGGGCCACCCCCGGGCCCCCAGCCCCGTCGCGTCGCGATCTACGGCGACTCACTCCTCCACTCCTCGGCCCCGGTCTGGCGGACGACCCTCGAGGAGCAGCTCCCGGACTGGGCGTTGCTCGAGCGGGCGTCGTGGGGGTCCGCTCCGTGTGACCACCTGGAGCAGATGGTCGCTGACGCACGATCGTCCTGGAACGTGCGGGTCGTGGTGCTGGGCTTCTTCGGCAACACGCTCACGGCCTGTTCCAAGGATCGGCCGGCCGAGGCGATGTACCGCTCGGACCTGACCCGGGCCGTCGACCTGTGGCTGAACCGTGGCGTCCGGGTGGTACTGGTCGTGCCCCCGGGCCGGGTCGGCGACGAGCCCTACTCCGAAGCCGGTCGCGCTGCGCTCGCCGTGGCCCGTGACCGGCGGGTGACGCTCGTCGACACGACCGGCTCGTTCGTCGACCCTGCCAGCGGCACCTTCGCCGGGCAGGTCGACGGCACGGTGCTCCGCTCACCCGATGGCATCCACCTGTGCAACCACCGGGCCTTCGGCGAGGCGGTCTGTCCGACCGACGCCCCGGGCGCCGTCCGCTACGCCACGCCGATCGCGAACGCCGTCGTCGCCGAGGCCCGACTGGTCAAGTGAGGCCGGCCGATCAGCCGCCGCTGCTCACTACACTCCGGACCCGCCGGTCGTCCGTGGGCGGCGCCCGGTGCGGGGGGACGAGTGGACACCACGTTGGAGGACCGGATCCGGGCCGAGCTCGAGTCGAACCGCGAACGGACCGGGCCACCCGACGGCGCCGTCGAGGTTCCCCCCATCCCATCGGGACGGTACTGCGACCGGGACCTCGCAGCGCTGGAACGTGACCGGGTCTGGCGGCGTTCCTGGCTGTTCGCCGCGCACACCTCGCAGCTCCCCGACCCCGGCAGTTACCTGACCTCCGACCGGAGCGGCTCTCCGCTGGTCGTCGTCCGTGGCGAGGACGGCGTGGTCCGCGCCTTCTACAACAGCTGCCGGCACCGTGCGGCTCCGGTGGTTCGCGACGAGTGCGGTACCGCCCGGCGACTCACCTGTCAGTACCACTCGTGGTCCTACGACCTGGGTGGTCGGCTGCGAGCCGTGCCGGACTCCCGCAACTTCGTCGACCTGGACCAGGAGGCGCTCGGGCTGGTGCCGGTGCGTTGCGAGGAGTGGGAGGGATTCGTCTTCACGAACGAGGATCCCGACGCCGAACCGCTCACCGAGTACCTGGGTGCACTCACCGAGCAGATGCAGGAGGTCGACGGAACCCGCCTGCGCTGGATCGACCGGCAGGTCCACCCGGTTGAGGCGAACTGGAAGGTCGTCGTCGACGCCTTCCTCGAGGTGTACCACATCAGGACCGTGCACCCGGACAACGCCGCGTTGCTCTACGACGACTCGACCGTGACCGTGGCGATGCTGCCGAACGGCCACAGCCGTCTGAGCGTGGCGATCCGTCCTGAGCTGCTCGGCGTGATGGACCCGTCGCCCGTCGCCGACAACCCGAGCGTCGGGGAGCTGTGGCGCCAGACCAGCACGTCGTTCGGATGGTTCCCGAACGTGATCGCACCGCTCGACACGGGAGCGTTCCCGCTCCTGTGCATCTGGCCGGTCGACGAACACCGATCCGAGCTGGTGCTCGAGTGGTTCGCGCCCGACTGGGGCGAGGGTGGGATGCCGGAGGAGCACGCGCTCCGCGTCGCGCTCTTCCAGACCGTCATGGCTCAGGACACCGCGAACCTGGGGGCGATCCAGCGATCGGTCGAGTCACCCGGTGCCCGGCCGTTCCGCATCGGATGGCACGAGCGACTCGTGTTCCACTTCCACCGAGCCGTCGACCTGGCCATCGGGGTCGACCGGGTACCGAGCGGTCTGGCCGTCTCCGACGTCCTCGACCGATTCGTCGAGGACGGCTGATCCCGACCACCCTGCTCTCGAGGATATTCGAGCGGGTTATCGTGCAGCACCGGGCTCCTAGCTCAACTGGCAGAGCAGCGGACTTTTAATCCGTCGGTTCAGGGTTCGAGTCCCTGGGGGCCCACGGGATCGGCCGCCGTTGGCGGGCGAATCCCCCCGGACGCGCTCAACTCGGTAGGGTGTCGTTGCCGATCGACCAGCGACGCCGAGTCCCCGACCTCGACGCGTCGCCCAACCGGGGAGGGTTGTCCGTGCACGACGACACGACCGTCGACGACGTCATCGAACAGCGCACCGTCCGCCACCGGCGTTCCCGGCGCACCGCCGTCGCCGCCGCCCTCGCTGCGGCCGCACTGTTCATCACCGCCTGCGAGAAGCCCCCCTACCAGATCGTCTTCCCCGTGTCGGGAGCCTCCAACTTCACCGACACCTTCGGTGCTCCGCGTGGCACGAGCAAGCACGAGGGCCAGGACATCTTCGCCGCCAAGGGCACCCCGCTCATCGCCGCGGCCGACGGAACGATCACCTGGATGCGGTGGGGGACCGGCGTGCGGTCGGGGAACCTGCTCCAGCTCACCGACGACCTCGGCTGGTTCTACTACTACATTCACCTCAACAACGACACGCCCGGAACGGACGACGGCGTCAACCGCTACGACCAGGCGTTCGCCGACGGCATCACGATCGGCCAGCGCGTCAAGGCCGGCGAGGTCATCGGGTACCTGGGTGACTCCGGCGACGCCGAACTCACCACCCCGCACCTGCACTTCGAGATCCACAAGCCGGGTGGACCCGTCATCAACCCGTACGGCGCGCTCCTCGATGCCCGGCGTTTCGAGCGCAGCCCGGCGGACCGGGCCGCCGCGAGCCCGTTCGGTGCCGCCGAGGCCTTCGTGACGAATCCCGACGGAACGGTCCGCATCACGGGGTGGGCGATCGACGCGATCCGCAACGAACCGGTGCGCGTGAGCGCCTACGTGGCCGGCAACCTGATCGCGACGACCACCGCCAACTTCGAGCGCACCGACCTGGCCCCTCGTGGCCGCGGGACCCGGCACGGCTACACGTTCCCCACGATCGGGGCGCGCGGCGGCGGGCCCATCCCGAAGGGGGCCGAGATGTGCGTCGTCGCCCACAGCATCGAGGGCGGTGGGTCGTCACGGATCGGCTGCTCGACCGCACCGAAGTGACGTCGACCCGGTGACGAGTGGTCGCCGGGTCGAGCCGCAGCGGTTGGAACGTCGCCGGTGGTGAGCCTCGACCCCCGTACCCCGGTGCTGGTCGGGGTCGGCGTGGCCCAGCGACCACCCGACGGGTCGTCGGCCGCGACGCCGTTCGCGCTCATGGCCGAGGCCGCGCTCGCCGCCGGGGCCGACTGTGGTCGGCGCCGCGTGCTCGACCGGATCGACACCGTGGCGGTGACGGTCGGCAACTGGGAGCACCCCGACCCGGGCCGGGAGCTCGCGGCCCGGCTCGGTCTCCCGGAGGTCCACAGCATCCGGGTCGATGTCGGCGTCCCGCAGCAGACGCCGATCTCAGAGGCGCTCCGACGCGTCCGGGACGGTCGGGCCGACGTGGTGCTGGTGGCGGGCGGCGAGGCCCTCGCCAGCCGCCGGGCCGCCGAGCGGGCGGGCAGCGAGCCGCCGCAGGACGAATGGTTGTCCGTCTCGGAGCGTCCCGACGAGCACTGGCGTCCCGACGACACCCACGGGGAGCTGATGTGCGCCGCCGAGGTCACCGCCGGGATGTGGGCGCCCGTGGAGCAGTACGCGTGCATCGAGGTGGCGCGCGCTGCGGCACTCGGTTGGGACCGGCAACGGCACCTGGCCGACATCGGCGGACTGTGGAGCGGATTCGACGCCGTGGCGACCACCAACCCGGCCGCCGACTTCGCTGCAGGTCGCAGCCCGGAGGACCTCATCACCCCCGGCCCCGACAACCGGTTGCTCGCGTGGCCCTACACGAAGTGGCTCGTCACCCAGTGGACGGTCGACCAGGCGGCCGCCCTCGTGGTCTGTTCCGCCGGGACGGCGCGGGACCTGGGCGTGCCGGCTGACCGGTGGGTCTTCCCGCGGGTCGCGCTCGAGTCCTCACACGCCGTGTCCCTGACACGCCGCGGTGACCTGCACCGCTGGCCGGCCATGGGGGTGCTCGGAGAGACGGCCTCGGCTCACCTGGGACTCCCGCTCGACCAGGTCGACCACGTCGAGTGCTACAGCTGCTTCCCGGTCGCGGTGCGCGTCCAGCAGGCGGAGCTCGGCCTGGACCAGCGACGGGTGCCGACGCTCACCGGGGGCATGACGTTCGCAGGTGGACCGTTCAACAACGCGACCTACCAGTCGGCCGCCGTGCTCGTCGATCGACTCCGCTCCGAACCCGGATCGCTCGGACTGTCGACCACGGTGTCGGGCCTGTTGACCAAGCCCGGGTTGGTCGTCTGGTCGGCCTCACCCGGACCACGCGAGCTCGTCGCCGACCTGGCCGATCGCGCCGCGGCGGCGACGAGGACCGTCGAGTCGGTCGCTGACGCCGACGGAGCGGGGGTGGTGGCCACTGCGACCGTCACCCACTCCGGCCCGGACCCGGAGCGTGCGTTCGTCGTCGCCGACCTGGCCGACGGCCGCCGCTGGATCGGGACGACCGTCGAGCCGGACCTCATCGGAGCCGTCCAGGACGGGGAGGTCGTCGGTCGGCGGGTGCGCATCACCGGCGGCACCTGCCGCTCCTGACCGGCCGCGCGCCGCCCTCGTGGTCAGATCCGGGGGGTCTCGTCCAGGTTGTCGTTGAACTCGCGGTACATCCGGTAGATGTCGACGCACTTCTCACAGACCGGGAGTGGCGCCGGGTCACGTGATGGCACCCACACGTGACCGCACAACGCCTCGAGCGGCGTGCCGTTGATCCGGGCCTCGAGCACCTTGGCGGCGGCGTCCTCCCCAGGCTTGGTGCGGACGATGTGGGCGACCGGACCGTCCTCGGTCGAGGTGTCCTCGTCGGTCTCGGGATCGAGCACGGTGATTCCGGTCGGTGTCGACGGCTCGGTCCCGGACCCGCGCGGCGCCTGCGGTCCGCCCGGGCGGTCCGGAGCCGGCCACGAGCGTGGACCCGGCGGCGTCGGGCCGGGCTCGCCGGGGTCGAACTCGTCGGTCTGGAAGGGGACGATCACGGAGCGCACCACTCGGTCATGGTCGCGCGGCCGGGTCGCCGTCCGCACCCCGGTCGGTCCCGTCGTCGTGCGGTTCGGGGACGGACCAGCCGGCGACGGGGACACAGTGCAGTCGCACGCCGTCCCGGACGGCCTGACGTGACCCGATCCGCATCCCGGACCGGGTGAGTGCATCGATGAGCAGGACCTCGGCGACCGTCGCATCAACGGCTCGTCCGTCCACGGTGCACCCGTCCGGCACGTCGACCTCCCCACCGGTCCGGGGGTCCAGCCCGGCGATGGCATCCACGACCGACTCCAGTGTCGGACCAGCGGGTGTCGGCTCCGGCGGTGCCGACGCGGCGGCGACGGCCAGGCGGTGCTTGCGAACCTGCCGCCACTTCACGGCGCCGTAGGGGAGCACCAGGAGCACGGCGATGGCGAGCGACCTCGTCAGGGTGCCCACGTCGACGTCCCCGAGGATCGCTGTGGCGGCCATGGCGGAACGGGAGCGTACCGGCCGCTACCCTCCGGATCCGTGCCGGGTGACCACGACGTTGACGGGGTGTCGGCCGATCGGCCCGCCTCGGCCGGGACACCGTCCGATTCCGGCGACGAAGCCAGGGCGCCGGCCGATCGCGACACCGCGGCCGAGGAGCGGCTCCGAGGGCTCGAGTCCTCGTTCGCCGCCGTGGAGGAGGCGATGGAGTCGCTCCTGCGGATCACCGCCGATGGCGGCGACGGACCGGTGGTCGTCGCACAGATCGAGGCGGTCGTCAGTCCCGAGCGCTTCCCGCTCGACGACGACGAGGCCACCGGGTCCCCTCCCCCCTGACTCCCGTCGACCGCGGGCCCGGCTCAGAGCGCGTCGGGCACGGTCTCCGAGATCAGCAGGTGCACCCGGTCCCCCAACCGCCAGCCGGAGCCGTCGTGGACGAACCAACGTCCGCCCAGGTTGCCGATGCGTTCCCATGGTGCGCCCATCGCCGCCTCCGCGGCGAAGATCACGCCGGCGTGGGCGACCGCCAGGACGAAGCCGTACGGGTGGTCCCGGTGGACGCGGTCGAAGGCGTCCAGCACGCGGGTGCGCACGACATCGTCGTCCTCCCAACCGTCGGGTCGCCGCCCCGCTGCGAGCGCGCCCGGATCGCGTTCCTCGATCTCGTCCCGGGTCAGCCCCTGCCAGGCACCGGCGTGTCGCTCGACCAGTCCCTCCATCGTCGTGACCGGTCCGACGCCGACCTCCTCGGCGATGATCTCGGCGGTCGTGCGGGCCCGGTCGAGCGGTGAGCACACCACGGCGTCGAGCGCACCGACCGCCCGGGCCGCCTGCAGGGCCTGGTCGCGACCCAGGTCGGTGAGCGGCGGATCCTCCTGACCCTGCCAGCGGCCGACGGCGTTCCACTCGGACTCTCCGTGTCGCACCACCAGGAGCTGGGTCACCCGGCGAACCGTATCGGAACGGCCCCGGTGCACCCGGATGCGGTGCCCGCTGGGCCGCCCGGGCCGCTGGATCCGGACGGGAACCGCCGGTGACGTGGGCGCTACCCTCACCCCGTGCCCGTCCTGCGTCTGTTCGCTCGTGCGCGCCAGGAGGCCGGTGTCTCGCAGCTCAGCGTGCCGGGCTCCACGGTCGGTGAGGTCCTCGACGATGCCCGTTCCCGTTTCGGACCGGGCTTCGCCGAGGTGCTCGACCACGCCGCCGTGTGGGTGAACGGCGAGCCGGCCGACCCTGACGAGCCGGTGGGGAACGACGACGAGGTCGCCGTGCTGCCGCCCGTGTCGGGGGGGACGTGACCACCGCCGAGCTGCCGAAGGTCACGCCGGTCCGCCGTCGACGCCGACAGGCGGCCCCGTCGGCCCCCGAGCGACGTCCCGCGCCCCGTCGGCGGGTCCGTGGGCCCAGCCTGCTGGGTCCGACGACCATCGAGGGACCCCGGGTCCGCCTCGGCATCCTGTGGTTCCTCGTGGCCGTCGCCGCGGCCACCGCCGGACGATGGGCCACGGCGCTGCTGTGGGCCGGGACCGCTGCGGTGGCGGCCTCCGACCTGGTGCGCGTCTGGCGCACCTGGGGTGGGGCCGACGTCCGACCCGGACCGCAGCGACTGCTCGCCGGCACGCTCGCCGCCGGCGCCACGGCCCTTGCCGCCATCGGCTCGGGTGCGGCCGGGGCCGCCATCGTCGCAGCGTCCCTGGCCGCGGTCGTGGCCTCGGTGTCGCTCGGCCGCGGTGGTCGACCCTCGCCCGAGCTCATGCTCGGGACCGTCCTCCCGCTCGTGGCGTGCATCCCCGTCGTGTTGACCGTGGTCGTCGGACCGTGGGCCGGACTGTTCCTGATCTGTGCCGTGTCCCTCTACGACGCCGGCAACTTCCTGGTGGGCGCCCAGTCGAAGCGACCGTGGGAGGGCCCCGTCTGCGGGGTGATCGGGGTGCTGGCGGTGACCTTCACGATGGCCGCCTTCCAGCCGCCGCCCTTCGATGGCGTCGGCACCTGGGTGGTCGGCGGCCTGGTGGCCTTGGCGTGTCCGTTGGGCCAGATGGTGATGACGGCGTTCCTGCCCGACCGGACCTCGGTCGCGGTCCGGGCCCGCCGGGTGGACACGTACCTGGTGGCCGCGCCACTGTTCCTGGCCGGGGCCTGGCTCGTCGGCTGATCGTGCGGTCGATCCGGGGGCCGGTGGGAGCGGAGGCGGACGGCGGTAGCGTGTCGGCGTGGACGTGGAAGCACTGGTCGAGGTCGACGAGCCAGCCGACCTGACGACCTGTTCGATGCAGGAACTCCGCAGTGTGCGCGACGCGTACCAAGAGGTCGAGAACGGCCTCTCGTACGCTCGTCGCATGGTGCAGGGTCGACTCGACACCGTGTCGAGTGAACTCGAGCGACGCCGGGGCTCGGACGAGGCCGGGCTGGTCGACCGTCTGCCCTCGGCGCTCGCCGGTGGCACCCGCGGGCCGGGCCTGCCCAGGCCGCCGCAGGACCTGGAGCCCCCGGAGTGGGCGGCTGCGGTCGTCGCCGAGCTGGACTCGGTCGTGAGTCCGGCCGAACTGGGTCGGCTCGCCGACCTGGACGATGCTCGACTCGCGTCGGCCGCCGAACGGATCGCGACCTACGAACGCCGCGTCTCCACCGCCCGCAGGGAGGTGCACGCCCGCATGGATCGCATCCAGGAGGAGCTGATCACCCGCTACCGGGACGGTGCGTCGGTCGACGACCTCCTGCCCTGACCGGCCGGCGGCGATCGTCCCACTGACGCCGTCGTCGTCTCCGTCCTCCGGTCCGGATCGGGGTCGAAGCCCGGGCGGGCGGTAGCCTCGGCTTCCGTGAGAGACGACCTCGACCGCCGCTGGCAGGACCTCGGCGAGTTCATCCGTGAGCAGCGCAACGTCGGGCAGATGTCGCTGCGCAAGCTCTCGGACCTGGCGGGCGTGTCGAACCCCTACCTGTCCCAGATCGAACGTGGCCTCCGTCGACCGTCCGCCGAGATCCTCCAGCAGATCGCCCGGGCGCTCGAGATCTCGGCCGAGTCGCTCTACATCCGGGCGGGGATCCTGGACGAGCCGACCTCCACGGTGGACCCGATCAGCGAGATCCGCCGCGACCAGACGCTCACCGAGGAGCAGCGGAAGTCGCTGATCCGGATCTACGAGTCGTTCCGTCGGGAGAACGAACTCACCGGCGCGCTCGCCCTGTCGGCTGTGACCGACGGCCCGGGTGACGAGGGGAATCCACCCTCGGCCTGAGGGTTGCACCGGTCGTGGGTTCGGTCGCTGTCCTCTCGTTGCACACCTCGCCGCTGGCGCTCCCGGGCGTCGGCGACTCCGGCGGCATGAACGTCTACGTGCGGGAGCTCGCCGGGTCGCTCGGTCAGGCGGGGGTCGACGTGCGGGTCTACACACGGCGGTGGGCCGACGACCTGCCCGACCGCGTGTCGGTCGAGCCGGGGGTGGAGGTCGTCCACGTGCCGGCCGGACCGGTGCATGCGACCAAGGAGCAGCTCCCCACGTTCGTCGGCAAGTTCGCCGACGGCGTGGCCGGGGATCTGGACGCACGCGGCGCCGATGTGCTCCACGCCAACTACTGGCTCTCCGCGGTCGCGGGTCACGCACTCAAGCACCGACTCGACCTGCCGCTCGTGTCGACCTTCCACACGTTGGCCCGGGTGAAGGCCGACGCGGGCGATGACGAGCCGGACGCGCGGGTCCGCGCCGAGACGACCGTGATCGGTTGCTGCGACGCGATCTGCGCGTCGAACACCGTCGAGGCGGGCCAGCTGGTCGAGCTCTACGGCGCCGACCCGACCCGGATCGAGGTGGTCCCCCCGGGCGTCGACCACGCGTTCTTCTCGCCCGGCGACCGGGCTGGTGCCCGCCTGGCCCTCGGACTGGACGACCGGCCCACCGTGTTGTTCGTCGGACGGATCCAGCCGCTCAAGGGTCCGGTCGTCGCCGTCGAGGCCCTGGCCCGGTTGCGTGACCGGCGGACGCGGCTGGTCCTGGTCGGTGGTCCGAGCGGCCCCGACGGCGCCGACGAGTGGGCGCGCACCCGGGAGGCGGTGCGACGCCTGGACCTGCAGGACCGGGTGACCTTCGTCGATCCGCAGCCACACCACCTGCTGTCGACCTACTACCGGGCTGCCGACGTGGTGGTCGTGCCGTCCCGGTCGGAGTCGTTCGGGCTCGTCGCGCTGGAGGCGGCCGCGTGCGGCGTCCCGGTCGTCGGCGCCGCGGTCGGTGGGCTGCGCACCCTGGTCGAGCACGGCCACACCGGATTCCTGGTCGAGGGCCGGGACCCGACCGCGTTCGCCGCGCGGATCGACGAGCTGGTCGACCAGCCGGTCCGGGCGGCGGCCATGGGCCGGGCGGCCGCCCGTCTGGCCGCCGGCTTCTCGTGGTCGACCACCGCGGCACGGCTCCGACGGCTCTACACCGACCTGGGAGCGCGGCGGCTGGTGGACTGTCCGTGAGCCGGGTGGGCCGTCCGTGAGCGAGGAGCGCCGTCCGCCGACGCCGGCCGAGCGAGCCGCCGCGCTCGGGACCATCGAGTCGTGGCTCGAGCGGCTCATCGCCGAGAACCCGGTCGTGCAGGCCGTCGAGCACGATGAGTCAGCGGATGTCGACCGCTGGTTCGTCCGCGTCACCGGCGAGGAGAAGTCGGTGTTCTCGGTGTGGTTCCACCTCCGCCAGCGGTCCCTGCACGTCGAGACCTACGTCGCCCCGGCTCCGCTCGAGCGTCACGCCGAGGCCTACGAGTACCTGTTGCGGCGCAACCTCTCGCTCCACGGCCTGGCGTTCGCGATCGGTGACGAGGACGCCGTCTACCTGGTGGGCTCCGTCCCGCTGGTCGAGGTCTCCTCCGGGGAGCTCGACCGGCTCCTCGGCAGCGTCTACGCCTACGTCGAACAACACTTCCGTCCCCTCATGCGCATCTCCTTCGGGAGCCGGTTCCAGGGCTGAACTCGGCGGGTGCCGGGCCTGCGGGCCCGTTCCGCCGGCGCCGGCGTGCCCCTACGTTGGCGGCGGTCGGGCCGACCCCACGGGAAGCCGGGTCGGCCCGACCGGTACGCTCGCCGCCGTGTCCGACCCCAGCAGCCCGTCAACCGGCACGTCCGCCCCCGATCCGGTCGAGGTCCTGGTCCTCGGCGGTGGGCGGATGGGGGCGGCGCTCCTGGTGGGACTGCTCGCCGGGGGGCTCGGGTCGGACCGCGTCGTCGTGGTCGAACGTGACGGGGCGCGTCGGGCGGAACTGGGCGCCGCCCACCCCGGCGTCCGGGTCGTGGCCGAGCCGGTCGCCGCCCGTGACGTGTTGGTCTGCACGAAGCCCGGTGACGTGACGACGGCGCTGCACGACGCGGCCGACGCCGGCCTGGCGCGGGTCCTGTCGATCGCCGCCGGAGTCCCCACCGCGTCCATCGAGGCGGTGGTCGGTGCCGTCCCCGTGGTGCGGGCCATGCCGAACACCCCGGCGCTGCTCGGCGCTGGCATCACCGCGATCGCCCCGGGTCGACACGCCACGGACGCCGACCTGGACGACGCCGAGGCGGTGCTGCGGTCCGTGGGTCAGGTCGTCCGGGTCGACGAGGCCCACCTGGACGCCGTCACGGCGGTCTCCGGTTCGGGCCCGGCGTACGTGTACCTCCTCGCCGAGCACCTGCGGGCTGCTGCGGGTGCCCTCGGTCTGTCGGTCGGGCTCGCCGACACGCTCGTCCGCCAGACCGTGTTGGGCGCCGCCCGGATGATGAGCGAGACCGGAGAGGACCCGGCCGACCTGCGGGCGGCGGTCACGTCCCCGGGCGGGACGACGGCCGCGGCGATCGCCGAGTTCGAACGTGAAGGCTTCGGGGCCCTCGTCGAGCAGGCCGTGGTCGCGGCCGCCCGGCGCGCCGCCGAGCTCGGCGGGGGTGCATCACCGGAGTCCGACGGCGGGGACGCGCCCCGGGGGCGGTAGGTTCGGCCGGTGGACGACCTGCGCTACCGGAACGTCTCGTTCCTGTCCGACTACGGCCGCACCGACGAGTTCGTCGGCGTCGTCCACGCCGTCATCCACCAGCTGTGCCCGGGCGTCACGGTGCTCGACGTCACCCACGACGTGCCTCCCTTCGACGTGCGCGCCGGTGGGTTGGCCCTGGCCCGCAGCGTCCAGTACCTCCCACCGGGCGTGGTCGTCGCGGTCGTCGACCCGGGTGTGGGCACGCCGCGCCGTCGGATCGCCGTGGAGGTCGGTGACGGCGCCTCGGTCCTCGTGGGGCCCGACAACGGCCTGCTGGCTCCCGCGGTCGCCATGGTCGGCGGCGCGACCCGGGCGGTCTCGCTGACCGACACCTCGCACCACCTGGACGCGCCGGGCCCGCTCTTCGATGGCCGGGACGTCTTCGCCCCGGTCGCCGCCCGACTGTGCGCCGGCGTGCCGTTGGAGGACCTGGGCGAACCCGTCGATCCGGCCGGGCTGATGCCGGGGCTCATGCCGGTCGCGCGCGAGGAGCCCGACGGGACGATCGTGGCCGAGGTCCTGTGGGTGGACCGGTTCGGCAACGTGCAGCTCAACCTGGGTCCCGACGACCTGGGCGGCGCCGACCACGTGGAGCTCCGGTTGTCCGAACGCCGGCACTCGGCCCGACGGGCGGTGAGCTTCGCCGACGTCGGCTCCGGCGGACTGGGTCTGGTCGTCGACAGCTACGGGATGCTCGCCGTGGTGGCCGACCGGGCGTCGGCCGCCGAGGAGCTGCGGGCCGCGCCCGGTGACGAGGTCGTGGTCGCGGCCGTCGGTGGTGCCGAGCAGGTTCCGGCGTCGGTGACCACCACGGTGCACCTGCGCGGCGCGGCCGGGGGAACCCCAAGCGGCACCGGAGGAATCGACGGCTGATGCGACGCAACACGACGATCGCGGTGGTGGTGCTCCTGGCCGTCATCGTGGGGGCGACCTTCCTGCAGCTCGTGGTCCTGGCTCGGTGACGCAGCGCCCCGGGGTCGTGGCTAGGGTTCGACTCCGGTGAACCTGGCCAACATCGTCGAGCCCCACCCCGCCGACAACGTCGCGCTCATCAGCCGCGGCCGCACGACGACCTACGGGGAGCTGCGTGAGCAGGTGGCCCGTCTGCGCGGTGGCCTCCAGCGGCTCGGGCTGGAACCCGGTGAGCGGGTTGCGGTGACCGCGTCCAACAACTGGTACTCGGTCGTGTCGTACCTGGCGACGGTCGGCTCCGGGCTGGTGGCCGTCCCGCTCAACCCGCAGAGCCCGGCCGCGGCGCTGCGATCGGAGCTCGCCGAGATCGGGGCCGCCGCGGTGATCCTGGGTCCGACCAGCCAGTCGAACTTCGACGAGGTCGACCGGTCGACACTGCCCGCGCTCCGTCACGTGGTGCGCACCGGCGCCACGGACGGGGACGACCTGGACCTGGACGACCTGATGGCCGGTGACCCGGCGCCGGTCATCGACGTGGATCCGTCGACGCTGGCGGTGCTGATCTTCAGCTCCGGGACGGCCGGTCCGCCGAAGGCGGTGATGCTGACGCACGCCAACCTGTACGCCAACATCCAGCAGGCCCTCGCCGCCCAGCCCGACCGGCAGCGGGACGACGACGTGGTGTTCGGCCTCCTGCCGACCTTCCACATCTTCGGCCTCAACGTGATGCTCGGCCTCTCGCTCGCCACCGGGTCGCGGATCCTGCTGGTGGAGCGCTTCGACCCGGCGTCGGCGATCGAGGCCATCGAGCGGCACGGCGTCACCGTCATCGCCGGTCCCCCCACCATGTGGGCGGCCTTCGCCGGCATGCCGGGCGTCGCTGCCGATGCGTTCTCGTCGGTGCGGACCGCCGTCTCGGGAGCGGCCAAGCTGCCGATCGAGGTGGCCCAGGCGATGGAGGACCGCTTCGGCGTCCACATCGAGGAGGGGTACGGCCTGACCGAGGCCGCACCGGTCGTGACGTCCTCGGGCGGCACGGGTGCGCCCTTCGGTTCGGTCGGTGTCCCGGTGCCGGGGCTGGAGTTGCGGATCATCGACGACGCCGGACACGACGTGCTGGTCGGCGACGTCGGGAACCTGATCGTCCGGGGCCCGAACGTGTTCGTCGGATACTGGGAGGACGACGAGGCGACATCCCGGGTGATCGTCGACGGGTGGTTGCACACGGGCGACACCGCGGTCGTCGACGACGACGGCTACCTCTACATGGTGGACCGGGCCAAGGACCTCATCATCGTGTCGGGGTTCAACGTCTTCCCGGCCGAGGTGGAAGAGGTCCTGTCCCGGCATCCGGCGGTGCAGGCCTGCGCGGTCGCCGGCGTCCCCCACCCCTACACCGGTGAGTCGGTGCGGGCCTACGTGCAGGTCGTCGACGGCGCGTCGGTGGAGGAGGAGGAGCTGATCGGCTTCTGCGCCGACCACCTGGCCCGCTACAAGTGCCCGAACAAGGTCTGGTTCATCGACCGGATCCCCCAGGGTCTGACGGGCAAGGTGCTCCGCCGCGAGTTGCTGGCCTCGGACGAGTCGCCCGTCGACTGAACCCGTCGCCTCTGGCCGTCGGTTCCGCTCCGTGGGCCCGGCGCAGGGCTTTGTGGGCGCGACGACCGCTGCGTTACCGTCGATCCATGACCGACTCGGGGGCACGGCGGGCCGTTCCTGACGCCGCCGTGGCCCGCCTGCCCGTGTACCACCGGTGCCTGCTCGAGCTGGAGGCCCGGGGGCGGGACACCGTGTCCTCGGAGCAGCTGGCGGAGCTCGCGGGCGTCAACGCGGCCAAGGTCCGCAAGGACCTGTCGCACTTCGGGTCCTACGGGACCCGCGGGGTCGGGTACTCGGTGCCCCAGTTGATCCTGGACCTGCGCCGGGAACTGGGCCTGACCCACAACTGGCGCTGTGTCATCGTCGGAGCGGGGAACCTCGGCTCGGCCCTCGCCGCCTTCGGTGGGTTCCGTGAGCGCGGCTTCGAGGTGGTGGGTGTCGTCGACGTCGACCCGGAACGGGTCGGTCGCCGGGTGGGCGGCCTCCGGGTCGGCCACGAGGACGAACTCGGCGGCATCGTGGCCGAGCACGACGTGGCCATCGGGGTCGTCGCGGTTCCGCCCTCGGCGGCCCAGGAGGCCGCCGACCGGTTGGTGGCCTGCGGTGTCCGGTCGATCCTCAACTTCGCGCCGACCGTGCTGGACGTCCCTGATGAGGTCCAGGTCCGCAACGTGGACCTGGCGGTCGAGTTGCAGATCCTGGCCTTCCACGAGGGTCGGCGGAGCGACGCGGTGGTCGGGTCCGTCCCGCCGGGTGTCGGGGAGTCGGCGAGCGCCTGAGGGCGCACCCGGTCGGGGCGTGCAGCTCGACGTCGACGTCCGGGGGTGGCGCTGCCTGGTCGTCGGCGCGGGACCGGTCGGCTCCCGTCGGGCACTCCGTCTGGCCGACGCAGGTGCGGACGTGCACGTCGTGGCCCCCGAGGCCACCGATGCGATCCGACTCGCCGCCTCGACGGGGCGCCTGCGCTGGTCGCCGCGTCCCGCCGACCCCTCGGACGCCGAGGGCTGCCGCCTGCTGGTGCTGGCGAGCGGCCGGCCCGAGGTCGACTCCCGTGTCGCCGAGGCCGCCGCACCGGAGGCCCTGGTCAACCGGGCCGCTGACGCCGGAGCGGGAGACCTCCGCTTCCCGGCGGTGGCGGTGGACGACGGCGTCGTGGTGACGGTCGCCACTCCGGCGGGCGTCCCGGCGCTCTCGGTCTGGCTGGCCGACCGGCTGGCCCCGGCCGTCGACTCCGCCACCGGGTTGGATGCCGACGGCCGCCGCCTGGTCGCTGGACTGCTCGCGGAGTTGCGTGCGGAGCTGTCGGTGGCCGGAGCCGCCCCCGGCGTAGATTGGCGGTCGGGTCTGCAGCGGAGCATGCTGGACCCGGTCCTCTCGGACCTCATCCGGACTGGCCGTCGGGCCGAAGCGAAGGAGCGCCTCCAGGCGTGTCTGTCGTCGTCGTAGGAGCAAACCACCGCACCGCCCCGCTCGAGCTGCTCGAGCAGATGACGGTCGACGGTGAGCGGCTGCCGAAGCTCCTCGCGTCGCTCGGCGGGGCCGAGCACATCTCCGAGGCGGTCGTGCTCTCGACCTGCAACCGCACCGAGGTCTACCTGGTGGCCGAGCGGTTCCACGGCGCCTACGACGAGGTGCGGGACTTCTTCTCCGACCTGACCTACCTGCCGCCGGAGCGCTTCGCCGATGCGCTCTACGTGCACTACGACGGAGAGGCGGTGCGTCACCTGTTCGACGTCGCCGCCGGCCTCGACTCGGCCGTGCCCGGCGAGCACGAGGTCCTCGGCCAGGTGCGGGCTGCGTGGGACGTGGCCCGCGTCGAGGGTGCGAGCGGTCGCCACCTCAACCTGCTCTTCCGCCACGCGCTGGAGGTCGGCAAGCGTGCCCGTTCCGAGACGTCGATCGCCCAGCGGGTCACCTCGGTCTCGCAGGCCGCCGTGGTCCTCGCGACCGAGGAGCTCGGTGACCTGACGGACCGTGACGCGTTGCTGGTCGGTGCGGGGGGCATGGGGCGAGCCGTCGCCGGGTTCCTGCTGGACGCCGGCGTGTCCTCGCTGACCGTCGCCAACCGGAGCCGTGAGGCGGCCGAGGAACTGGTGGCCTCGGTGGGGGCGGACGGTGGTGCCGAGCGCTGTGCGGTCGTGTCGCTCGATGCCGTGGGCGACCTGCTCGGCCGGGTGGACCTGGTGGTCACGGCGACGGGTGCGCCCGGTGCGCTCATCGGTGCGCCGACGGTGGCCGCCTCGGTCGCCGGCCGCAGCCGGCCGCTCGTGGTCGTGGACATCGGCGTGCCCCGTGACGTCGAGCCGTCGGTCGCCGACCTGGACGATGTCCGCTTGCTGGACATGGCCTGTGTCTCCGCGCTGACCGACGCAAGCCTGGCCGAGCGTCACCGTGAGGTGGCTGCGGTCCGGGTCATCGTCGACGAGGAGGTGCAGCGCTTCGTCTCGTTGGCCACCGCGCGGGAGGTCGATCCGGTGGTGCGTTCGCTGCGCGACCGCTTCGAGGCCGTCCGCCTGGGTGAGCTCGACCGGTCCGCCTCCCGGTTGCGATCCCTCGACGGCGACCAGGTCCGTGCGGTCGAGGAACTGACCCGGGCGCTCGTCGCGAAGCTGCTGCACGAGCCGACGCTCCGGCTCAAGGCCTCGGCCGGTTCGTCCCTGGGTGACCGGCTCGCCGAGTCGGTGCGCGACCTGTTCGACCTGGCCGAGCCCACCCCGGGGCCCCAGGCCGATGGAGCGGACCCGGCGCCGACCTCGGACTGAGCGGTGGCCGACGGCGCCGTGCTGCGCATCGCCACCCGGTCCTCGCCGCTCGCGCTGGTGCAGGCGGGCCTCGTGGCCGACGACCTCCGTGGTCGGCACCCGGGCCTGGCCGTGGAGCTGGTCCCGGTGGTGACCGAGGGGGACCGCCGTCTCGACGTCCCGCTGGCGGACCTGGGTGGCAAGGGGGTGTTTGCGACCGAGGTGCAGTCGGCCGTGCTCGACGGCCGGGCCGACGCCGCGGTGCACTCGGCGAAGGACCTGCCCGCCCGTACCCCCGAGGGCTTGCGGATCATCGCCGTTCCCGCCCGCGCCGATGCCCGTGACGCGCTCATCGGTGCACCGCTCCCGGCGCTGCCGACCGGCGCGACGGTGGCGACGGGCTCGGCCCGGCGGCGGGTGCAGTTGGCCCACCTGCGAGGGGACCTCCACTTCGTCGACCTGCGCGGCAACATGGCGACCCGGTTGGACCGGGTGGGCCACCACGGCGTGGACGCCGTGGTGGTCGCGGTCGCGGCGCTCGACCGGCTGGGTTGGTCCGAACGCGTCGCCGACCCGGCGACCGCGCAGGTGCTGGATCCGGAGCAGGTGGTCCCCCAGGTCGGTCAGGGTGCGCTGGCCGTCGAGTGTCGGGCCGACGACGAGGTGACGTCGGGCCTCGTCGTCGGCATCGAGGACGCGACGACCCGTCGGTGCGTCGACGCCGAACGGGCATTCCTCACCACCCTCGGCGGGGACTGCGACCTGCCGGCGGGGGCGCACGCCGTCGAACGGGACGGCCGGTTGCACCTCCGGGCAGTGCTCGCACCGCCGTCGTGGCCCTCGGCGCCCGTGCCGCTGGCCCACGTCGAGCGCAGCGGTGACGATCCGGCGAGCCTCGGCCACGCCGCTGCCCTGGACCTCCTGGCGGCGATCGAACGGGCGGGGCCGGCGTGACCGTGTACCTGGTCGGCGCCGGACCGGGTGACCCGGGTCTGTTGACCCGCCGGGGTGCCGAGGTGCTGGCCACGGCCGACGTGGTCGTGCACGACCGGCTCGCGCCTGCGGAGCTGCTGGAGCTCGCGCCCCGTGGTGCCGAGTTCGTCGACGTGGGAAAGTCGCCGCGGCATCCGACCATGGCCCAGGACGAGATCAACGCCCTGCTGGTCGACCGGGGACGCGCCGGTCGCTCGGTCGTCCGGCTCAAGGGCGGTGATCCGTACGTCTTCGCGCGGGGGGCCGAGGAGGCGGCAGCGCTCCTGGCCGCCGGGGTGGAGGTCGAGGTCGTGCCGGGGGTGAGTTCGGCCTTCGCGGTGCCGGCCTCGGCGGGGATCCCGGTGACGCTCCGCAACGTCTCGACGAGCGTCACGGTGGTGACGGGTCACGAGGACCCGTCGAAGCCCGAACCACAGGTCGACTGGGAGGCGCTCGCCCGGGTCGGGGGCACGATCGTGATCCTCATGGGGGTCACCCACCTGCGGCAGATCACCGGCCGGTTGCTCGCCGGTGGTCTGCCGCCCGACACGCCCGTCGCTGCGGTCACCTGGGGCACACGACCCGACCAGCTCACCGTCCGCGCCACGCTCGCGACGATCGCGGACCACCCGGTGGAGGCGCCCGCCACCATCGTCGTCGGCCAGGTCGTCGCACAGGACCTGGACTGGTTCACCCGACGCCCCCTGTTCGGACGCCGGGTGGTGGTCACCCGCTCGCGACCGCAGGCCTCTGAGCTGTCCCGACTGCTGGGCGAACGCGGCGCGCACGTGGTCGAGACGCCCGTCATCGAGATCGGGGACCCTTCCGACGGCGGCGTTGCGCTCGACGCCGCGCTCGCCGACCTGGCCGGCACCGACTGGCTGGTCCTCACCTCGCCGAACGGCGCGGCCCGCGTCTGCGATCGACTCACGGACGCCCGCGACCTGGCCGGTGTGAAGATCGCGGCGATCGGTCCCGGAACGGCCCGGGAGCTGGCCCGCCGGGGGATCCGGGCGGACCTCGTGCCACCCAGGTTCGTGGCCGAGTCCCTGCTCGAGGCCTTCCCGGATCCGTCGGCAGCAGGCGGACGGGTCCTGTTGGCGCGTGCCGAGGTGGCCCGGGACGTCCTGGTGGATGGTCTGGCCGCCCGGGACTGGGAGGTCCGGGTGGCGCCCGCCTACCGGACGGTCGCCGCCCGCGTCGACGACGCGGCGCGCGATCTGGTGCGGTCCGCGGATGTCGTGACCTTCACGAGTTCGTCCACGGTCGAGCGGTTCCTGGACGCCTTCGGCGTCGCCGCCGTGCCACCGGTGGTGGCCTGCATCGGGCCGGTCACCGCGGCGACGGCCCGGGACGCAGGTCTCGCCGTCGACGTCGAGGCGCCGGTGCACACGATCGACGGACTGGTCGACGCGCTGTGCGACTGGGCGCGGGACGGCACCGGTGGTGGGCCCGCGTGAACGCACCGCTGGCCGCCGTCGTGTTCGACTTCGACGGCCTGGTCCTCGACACCGAGTGGTGTGAGTACTCGACGGCCGCCCGCGTGTTCGCCGACCACGGCGTCGAGTTGTCCCTCGACCTGTGGCGCACCTTCATCGGCACCACCGACCACCCGCACTGGGCCGACATCCTCGAGGAGTCGCTCGGCCGCGCCGTCGACCGCGCCGTCCTGGTGCCGCAGCGCCACCTGGCCAACTGGGACTGCGCCCGCTCACTCGACCTCCTCCCGGGCGTCGGCGAGCTGATCGATGCGCTCGCGTCGGCGGGTGTCCCGCTGGCCGTCGCGTCATCCTCTCCCGCCGAGTGGGTGACGGGGCACCTGGCCGAGCGCGACCTGCTCGACCGGTTCACGGCGCTGTGCAGTGGCGACGAGGTGCTGCGCACCAAGCCCGACCCGGCGCTCTACCGGCTGGCCTGTGAGCGCCTCGGCGTCGAGCCCACCGGCGTGGTGGCGGTCGAGGACTCGGTGCACGGGGTGAGTGCGGCCCGGGCCGCCGGCCTGCGGGCGGTGGCGGTGCCGAGTTCGCTGACCGATGGCATGGACTTCTCGCACGCCGACCTGGTCGTCGGCTCCTGCTCGGAGCTCTCGGTCGACCTGCTCCGTGCGGTCGCCGGTCGGGTCGGGCCGTAGGATCCGGCCGTGGGCTTCCCCTCCCGACGACCACGCCGGCTGCGCCGGACGCCGGTGATGCGCCGCCTGGTCGCCGAGACCCGCCTGTCGGTCGACGACCTGGTCGCCCCGTTGTTCGTGCGCGAGGGGGTCGACGAGCCGGTCCCGGTGAGCTCCCTGCCCGGTGTGGTCCAACACACCCGGTCGTCGCTCGTCGAGGAGGTCCGACAGCTCGTGGACCTCGGTGTCCCCGCCGTCATCCTCTTCGGTGTCCCCGACCACAAGGATGCGGTCGGCAGCGCGGCGTCGGATCCGGAGGGGATCGTGCAGGTGGCGATCCGTGACCTGCGGGACCGGTTCGGTGACGAGGTCGTCGTCGTGGCCGACCTGTGCCTGGACGAGTACACCGACCACGGACACTGCGGGCTGCTCACGACGGACGGGCGGGTCGACAACGACGCGACGCTGGAGCGCTACGCCGAGGTCGCCGTGGCGCAGGCCCGGGCCGGGGTGGACGTGTGTGCGCCCTCGGGGATGATGGATGGCCAGGTCCGGGCGATCCGTGGCGCGCTGGACTCCGCCGGTGGCGAGGACGTCGCCGTGCTCGCCTACTCCGCGAAGTACGCCTCTGCGCTCTACGGTCCGTTCAGGGAGGCGGTCGACGTCGAGATCGCCGACGGCGGGGATCGTCGCAGCTACCAGCAGGACTGGGCGAACGTCCGGGAGTCGATGGAGGAGCTGCGACTCGACGTCGCCGAGGGCGCCGACATGCTCATGGTGAAGCCGGCGTTGACCTACCTGGACGTGTTGAGCCGGGCCCGGGCCGAGTTCGACCTGCCGCTGGCCGCCTACCACGTGTCCGGTGAGTACGCCATGGTCCACGCAGCGGCCGAGCGCGGTTGGATCGACGGTGACGCGGTCGCGCTCGAACAGATCACCGCTGTGGTCCGGGCGGGTGCCGACCTGGTGCTGACGTACTTCGCGCGGTCGCTCGCGGAACGGTTGCAGTGACCACCAACGAGGAGCTCTACGAGCGCGGCCTGCGGGTGATCCCCGGAGGGGTCAACTCCCCGGTGCGGGCCTTCCGTTCCGTGGGTGGCGTTCCCTACTTCGTGGCCCGGGCCCGGGGCGCACACGTCTGGGACGTGGAGGGCCGCCGGTTCGTGGACCTGGTGCAGAGCTACGGCGCATCGATCCTGGGTCACGCCGACCCCCGGGTCGTGGCGGCCGTGCAGGACGCGGCCACCCGCGGCTCGACCTACGGCGCGCCCACCGAGGGGGAGGTGCGCCTGGCCGAGATGATCTGCGACCGCGTCCCGGGGCTCGAGCAGGTCCGGTTGGTCAGCTCGGGCACCGAGGCGGCCATGTCGGCGGTCCGTCTGGCCCGTGGCGCCACGGGTCGGAGCCGGGTGGTCAAGTTCGCGGGCAACTACCACGGCCACTCCGACGCACTCCTGGCCTCGGCCGGATCCGGCGTCGCCGAGGGCGTGCTCGGCACCGGCGCCGTGCCGGATTCGGCCGGCGTGACCGCCGGAGCCGTCGCCGACACCGTCGTCGTCGGGTACAACACGGTGCCGACCCTCGACGACGACGTCGCAGTGGTCTGCGTCGAGCCGGTTGCCGCCAACATGGGACTGGTCCCGCCCGCCGAGGGTTTCCTCGAGGGACTGCGGGCGGAGTGCGACCGGGTCGGCGCGCTCCTGCTCTTCGACGAGGTGATCACCGGGTTCCGGGTGGCGGCGGGCGGCGCCTCCGAGCGCAGTGGAGTTCGCCCCGACGTCTGGTGCTTCGGGAAGGTCATCGGCGGCGGCCTGCCGATGGGGGCCTTCGGTGGGTCCGCCGAGGTCATGTCCCACCTGGCGCCGCTGGGGCCCGTCTACCAGGCGGGGACGCTGTCGGGGAACCCGCTGGCGACTGCGGCCGGGTCGACGGTGCTGGAACTGCTGGATGCCGATGCGTACGCCCGCCTGGAGGCGAACGCCGCGGCGCTGGCCACGGGGCTGCGACTGGCGTTCGACGCCGCCGGCGTCCCGGCGGTCGTGCCCCGCTCCGGTCCGCTCGTCGGGCTGTTCTTCGGCGCCGGGACGCCCCACGACTTCGACTCGGCGGCCGCGTCGGTGGCCGCCGGCCGCTACCCCGAGTTCTTCCACGGCATGCTCGACCGTGGCGTGGCGCTGGCGCCCGGACCCTACGAGGTCATGTTCCCGTCGCTGGCCCACACCGATGAGGACCTGGCCCAGGTCGTCGAGGCCGCGCACCAGGTCGCGGCCTCCATCGCCGCCGGCGCAGCGGGCGCCGCGGCCGACTCCTGAGCGGACCCGGCCGGACCACCATCCCGGTGCCGCGGGACGCACCGGACGACCGATCCCTAGGCTAGGGGTGTGAACAGCCGGGCCGGATCCCCGTCCTCCGCCGCAGCGGCATCGGCCGCCTCGCCCCCGGACCGACCCGCCCCCGGACCTCGCGCCACGGGCGACCCGTCCGCAGCGGACCCGATCCGGGACCGGGCCCGCAGCGGGGGCGCCTCCCGGACCGCGGGTCGGGCTGCGTCGCCCCGTCTGGACCGGGACGCCGCTGAGCGGGTGATCCGACGGGCGGTGGAGCTCACCGACGATGATCGACTCGACGACGGGGTGGACGTGACAGCGTTGCTCGACGCCGCCGACGAGTTGGGCATGGAGCGCGGTGAGGTCCACCGGGCGTTGGCCGAGGAGCGGGTCGGCCTGCTCGTCGACGAGCCGCGGACCGGGGATCGGCTCCTCGGCCCGGACCGGGTCGTGGTGGCCCGGGTCGTTCCCGGGTCGACCGACGAGGTGCTCGAGCGGCTCGACGCGTGGATGCGTCTCGGCCGGGTGCTCCGCCGGGTGCGCCGAGAGCCGGACCGGGCGGTCTACGCACGCCGCGGCGATCCGGCGGCGGTGCTGCAGCGCACGGCACGTTCGGTCCGCGGCGGCGAGCGCCTGGCCCGCGTGCGCCGCCTGGTCGCCTCGGTCGTGGCGGTCGGCGACGACCGTTCATTGGTCGCGCTCAGCGTCGACACGTCGGCGAGTCGCAGCACGGCGGCGGCCGGCGGGGTGACGGTGGCGGCGAGCGGCGTCGTCACGGCGGGCGTGGCCGCCGTGGAGTGGGCGCCGTGGGCCTGGGTCGGGGTGCCGGTCGCAGTGGCCGGCGGCGTCGGCGTCGCCGCCGCTCGGCGGGGCTACCTGGCCGACGTCGACCAGGATCTGGAGTCGGTGCTCGACGAACTCGTCGCCGGTCGACGACCGGTGTCGCTGGTCGACGCGGTCGCCGCCCGCCTCTCGGATGTGACCGACCGGGGTGTCGGGTCGTTCAGGTCGCGGCGTCCTGGATCTCGTCGACCTGCGTCAGGGTCGCCATGAGCAGGCAGCCCAGGGTGAGTCCGACGAACACGCCGACGACCCCGTAGAGGCCGGCGCCGATCATCAGCGCGACCATCGTGACCAGCAGGCCGACTCGCACCGACCGCTCGTTGATCCGGGGCTGGACGAGCATCACGTCCGCCAGCTGGAGTCCGACCGCCAGCGCCGCGACGGCGACCGGGGTGACTGCGCCGTCGAGCGCGGACAGCAGGACGATCGGCAGGAAGCCGGCGACGATGCCGAGCCGGGGCACGTAGGCGAGCAGCGCTGCGACGACCCCGAGCAGGGCGGGCATCTCGACGCCGAGCGCGGTGGCGAGCGCGGTGGCCACGGCGCCGATGACGAGCGCCCGCAGCGAGGTGAGGCCCAGGTAGGTGAGGGTCGTCCGGTATGCCCGGGGCATGACGTCACGCGCGACGGTCTGCGCCCTGGGCCCGAGCAGGCCGATCGCCCCGTCCACCATCGTGGGCCCGGCGAACACGAGCATGACGGCGAGCACCCAGACGATGAACGCGGACGACAACCGACCGCCGACCGCGGTGGCCAGTCCGGGCAGGTCGTTGCCGCCCAGGTCGAAGGCGCGGGAGATGTCGGAGGAGATGGTGGACACCTGGTCGGAGAACCGGAGGTCGGACAGCAGCGACCCGAACGGCTCGCGGGTCTCCAGGTCCCGGGCCGCCCTCGGTGCCTCCGCGGCGAAGCGGTTCGTCTCGGCCCGGAGCTCGCTGAATCCGATCGCGCCGAGTGCCGCCACCGCCAGGATCGCCGCCCCGGTGAGCACCAGGACGGCGAGCCACTCGGGGATCCGCCGACCCAGACGCACCACGGCCGGTCGCGCCAGCGCGGCGATCACGGCGGCCTCCAGGAACGACACCAGCGGGTGGACCGCCCGGAGCGCCACCGTGCCGACGACGACGGCGGCGGCCAGGACGAGGACGGCCCGGATGATCGATGCCGGGCTCAGCCGGATCCGGATCGGCTCGGTCGACCCGGCCGGTGCGTCGGTCGCCGTGGCCGTGGCATCACGCAGCTCGTCGATGCCGTGAGCCTAGGCTCGGCCCGTGCCGGACCAGCGGGACCCATCCGGTCCGAACCCGGGTCGCGCCGCGGAGCAGTCGCTGACTGCAGGGCGAACGGTCACCGCGGAGCTCGACTGGCGGAGCGTGGTGTGGGCCGTCGCCGCCGTCGCCGGTGTCGGCTTCGTGTCGACGGTCGTGGTGATCGCGTCCAACGAGGTCCTGATCCTGGTGGTCGCCGTGTTCGTGGCGCTGGCGCTCGATCCGCTGGTGACGACGCTGGAGCACCGGCGGGTGGGTTCCAGGACCTGTGGTCGGGGTCCCGCCGTCACGGTCGTCGGACTGGGTGTCGTCCTGACCGTCACGGTCTTCGGGGTGCTCGCCGGCCCGCAACTGGTCCGCGAGACACGCTCGCTCGGGACCGACCTGCCCCGCACGGCGGCCTCGCTGTCGGACCTGCCGGTCGTGGGCGGGTGGTTCCGTGACGTCGACGCGCCGGCCCGCGTGAGTGAGTTCCTGGCGTCGATCCCAGAGAAGCTCCGCGCCACCGACGCCGACCTGGGGGCGCTCGCCGAGGAGTTCGGCCTGGGCGTGGGTGTGGCGCTCCTGGCGCTGGTGCTCGTGCTGGCCGTGCTCTACGACGGCCCTCGACTCGTGTCCCTGGTCCGCCGCGCCGCGCCGGTGGGTGGCCGGGAGCGCGTCGACGAGGTCGGCCGTGTCGTCTACGAGGTGGTGGCCCGCTACTTCGCCGGCAGCCTGCTGATCGCACTCATCAACGGGTTGTGGGTCACGTCGTTCGCACTCGTCGCCGGGGTCCCGCTCAGCCCGGTGCTGGGCGTCTGGGCCGCGGTCACGTCGCTGATCCCGCAGATCGGCGGCCTGCTCGGGATCGTGCTCGTCGCGCTCGTCAGCCTGACGGCGGGCGTCGTCCCGGCGATCGTCATGGTCGTGTCGTTCCTGGTGATCATGCTGGTGACCAACCACGTGCTGCAGCCCACGATCGTCGGCCGGGCGGTGAGCCTGTCGGCTCCGGTGACGATGCTCGCAACGATCGTCGGGCTGACCGTCGCTGGGGTCCCGGGTGCGCTCTTCGCCGTTCCGACGACCGGTGCGGTGAAGGCGATCGTCCAGCACCTGCGCGGTGTGGACCCGCCACCTCGCCCCGAGCACCGCGGGGTCCTGGATCGCCTGCGGGCCCGTCGGGCCCGACACGGCGACGTTCCGGGGCCCGACCCCGACTGATCGGCTCAGGCGGCCTGCAGCGTCAACCGCACGCGGAGCCGGTCGCCCTCGGGTGTCACCTCGAGCGCCCGGTTGACGTCCTCGCGCACATCGGCGACACCGCTCAGCGGCGTGCCCGGGTTCAGCTTCCACAACGGCGAGGAGTGCAGGATCACCCGGTTCCCCTCGGTGACGGGCGGGAGGCCGGAGGCCGACACCAGTCGTCCGAGGTCGGCGGGCGGGATCGTGAACGTCACGTCGAGCTGTCGGTCGCCGTCGAGCCGGGCGCTCAGGAAGTCGGCGGCACCGTCGGGCACGTCGATTCCGCTGAGCTGCTCGACTCCGACCAGCGACAGGTCGCCGAGCGGCAGGGTCGAGGTCGGCCGGGGTGCGGTCGTCGACGGCCCCGGATCCCTGGAGTCACCGCCGGTGATCACCAGGCACCCACCGACGAGCAGGCCGATGACCAGGAGTGCGAGGACCGCCAGCCGACCGGGCGACGGCAGCGCGGGTGGGTTGGTGGCAGTGGGCTCGTCCCCGCTCACACCGGGGGCTGTGCCGTCCACTCCTCGAGCACCTTCTCGTACTCGGCCGCCTCGTCGGGCAGGAACTCCTCCATCGTGGAGGCGAAGTCCTTCGACCAGGCCTCGGCGTCGAACGCCTCACCGTTGAGCAGCCGCTCGTGCAGCGAGACCGCCATGATCTCCTCGGGATCGAGCGACGTCGACCAGCCGGGCATGCCTCCCTTGACGGGCGTCCCGTTCTCCATGGTGGTCTGCCCGGCCTTCTTCCAGCCGTCCGAGCCGAGCGCGATCCAGGCGACCTGCTTGGCGGGTGTCGGCCACACCTTCGTCACGGCGGTGTCGCCGATGAGCGCCGGGATGTTCCCGTTGCCACCACCTCCGGCGCCGTGGCAACCGGCGCAGCCCTTGTTGGCGTAGACCTCGTCGCCCAAGGTGATCGGTGAGTCCTTCGGGGTCGGCGGGTCCAGGGTCAGCGCGTAGAGGATCGCCCAGAACGGGAGGAGCGCCAGGACGGGCACCGCCCAGTAGGGGATCTTCTTCCGCTGGTTGGCGGCCTGGACCCACGGCGGGGTCGGTTCGATGGCGGCGGGGGCGGCCGCAGCGGCGACCGCCGGAGCGGCCGGGGCCTCGTCCTTGGTGGCCGGCGCCGAGTCCCCGGCGGGTTCCACCTCGGTCGAGGTGGCGGGTGCCTCGTCACCACCGCCGGTCATCGCCGCACGTCGGGCGCGGCTCCGGGCCAGCAGGTGCTCGGGAACTTCAGTCAACGCGGCCTCCGCAGCGGATCGGGGACGACGGGCACAGCGCTGTCACTCTAGGCCGATGTGGACACCTGCCACCAAGCTCCGGATGCCCCGGTCCGGTGCCGGTCGGAGGCCGTTCGGGAATGTGCCGGTCGTGGGTGGTGGTGGTAGACAGACGGGGTCCACCCGCGTTCGTCCGGGTCGGTCGGTCAGGGTATCTTGTGAGAAGTTTCACGAGCGGAGGCAATGAGTGGTTGCGTTCCTGATGTCACTGCTGTTGACGGTGGTGCTGGTCGCTCCGATCTTCCCGTACGCCAAGCGTCGCCCCGTCGGCACCCCGCTGACCTGGGGCGAGGCCATCCTGGGCGGGACCTACATCTTCTTCGTGCTCTTCTGGATCTACGGCGTGGTGCCGCACCACTGGCTGACCTGGGCCGACTCCGAGTTGAACTGGCGTCCCGACACGATCTGGTTCGGCCCCGGCGGGTCACTGCTCGAGTTCTTCCCCATCCAGGTCTCGGCGCAGGTGATCCGGGACATCATCGCCACGCTCATCTACGTGGTGTTCCTGGGCGGACAGATGTGGATGTGGGCCTGGTGGCAGAAGCGCGGTGAGCGGGCCGAGCAGCAGGCGGCGCTGGAGCCCACCTCGACCTACGGCCGACCGCTCATGAAGCGGGCCTGAGGAATCGGGACGCGGCGTCCGGGTCCGGCCCGGTCCGCCGACGACCGACGGGAATGACGACGGACAGCGACGACTGAGCAGGAAGGGAAGGAGCCGACGATGACCACGACCGATGCCAACCCGCCCATGCCGGAGTTCGTCGACGACTACGTCCTCCAGGAGGTCGACGCCGACTATCTGGCCAAGGCCGTCAAGCCGAAGCAGTTCATCCACATCGACCAGTCCGAGTGCATCATGTGTGAGGGCTGCGTCGACATCTGCCCGTGGAAGTGCATCCACATGGTCACCCCGGAGGCCATCGACGAGTCGGTCGGCGTCGACCGTCCGGGC
>CAIYGQ010000064.1 GCA_903925745.1 uncultured Actinomycetes bacterium
CGGTCACACCCCGGCCGGTCACACCCCGGCCGGTCACACCCCGGCCGGTCACCGGGCGACCGGTCCGGGCCGGAGCCGCTTCAGACGGCGTCGCCGGCGACCCGGGACCGCAGGTGGAGCAACGACTTCGTGTGGATCTGGCAGACCCGGGACTCGGTCACGCCGAGCACCCTGCCGATCTCCTGGAGCGTCATGTTCTCGTAGTAGTAGAGCGTCAGGACCAGTTTCTCCCGTTCGGGGAGCGTGTTGATCGCATCGCCGAGCAGTTGTCGGGTCTCCGCCGCCTCGAAGGCACCCATCGGCGAGCCCGCCGATCGGTCCGGGATCGTGTCGCCCAGCGTCATGGAGTCGCCCGGCTCGCCTCCACGCCCGGAGACGGACTCGTCCAGCGCAGCCAGGCCGACCTGGGAGATCTGCAACAGCGCGGTCCCGAGCTGCTCCTCGCTCCAGTCGAGCTCCTCGGCCAACTCGGCATCGGACGGCGGCCGGTGGTGGACCGCCTCGATCTTGGCGTAGGCCTGCTCGATCTGGCGCACCTTCGACCGCACCGATCGCGGCACCCAGTCGATGGAGCGCAGCTCGTCGAGGATGGAGCCCTTGATGCGGCTGATGGCGTAGGTCTCGAACTTGAACCCCCGCTCGGGTTCGAACTTGTCGATCGCGTCGATCAGGCCGAACATGCCGTAGCTGGCCAGGTCCGACTGCTCGACCGACTGGGGCAATCCGGCCGCCACACGACCGGCGACGTACTTGACCAGCGGCGAGTACTGGACGATGAGCGCCTCCCGGGCCGCTGGATCCGCCGTGGTCTTGTAGGACTCCCACAGCGCCTCGAGCTCCCCGGCGGCGGGATCGGCGTCGTCGGTGGTGACGTCCGAGCTCACGATGCGACCCCGCCGCTCGCGGCACCGCTGCGCGGGTGGGCGTGCTCGACGACCCGGCGCAGCCGTTCACGACTGACGTGCGTGTAGATCTGGGTCGTGGCGACGTCGGCGTGGCCGAGCAGCTCCTGGACGACCCTGAGGTCGGCTCCACCGTCCAACAGGTGCGTCGCGAAGGTGTGGCGGAGCGCGTGGGGATGCGTCGGAACCGGTGAGCGGCGATCCAGGATGCGTCGGACGTCGCGGGGGGCGAGCCGCCGACCGCGACGGTTGGTGAAGACGGCAGTGGACGTCGCGGGATCGGCGGTGCTCCGGGAGGTGTCCGGGAAGCGCTGTGACCAGCGCAGACGACCGCCGCGCATCCAGTCCCCGAGCAGTTCGGCGGTCGGGTCGGTCGTCGGGACGATCCGCTCGACCGAGCCCTTGCCCCAGACGGTGAGGTGACCTGACCGGGCGTCCCAGGAATCGACGTCGAGCCCGCACAGCTCCGCCACGCGGAGCCCTGAGCCGTAGAGGAGCTCGACGACGAGTCGGTCCCGCTGCTCGACGAGCGGGTCCGCTGCCGGGTGCACCGGATCCTCGAGGATCTGGTGCAACTCGTCGGCCCGCAGGACGCGAGGGAGCCGCGCCGATCCCCGGGGGGCCGACACGCCTGCAGTCGGGTCGCTCGGCACCCGGCCCGTCCGCGCCAACCACGCCGAGTACCGGCGCAACGACGCCGCCCGGCGAGCGATCGTCCGGGACGCGAGTCCACGGGTGGTGAGGTTCGCCAGATGCGCACGCACGTGGGTGCGTCGGAGTTGGGCGGGAGCGTCCACACCGGTGCGACCGACCCACTCGATGAACGCCGAGACATCCCGCAGGTAGGCCGATCGGGTGGAGTCGGCGACGGCGAGCGAGGACGCGAACTGGTCGAGTGCCCAGCCGCTCGCTTCATCCGACGGTGCCGGATCCTGTCGCTCCACGTGGCCTCGTTCCCGCTGGGTGACCAGGCCGTCCGGCCCATCGGACGACAGCCAGTAGCGTACCGAACGCAGCAGGTGGCAGCACCCACCCGGCGTCGCAGCACCCGCAGACCACCGGGACACGACGCCAGAGCAACCTGGGGGCCGGACCGCGCACCGTGGGGCGCCGTCGGGGTCAGGGCGACCACGGAGGACCTCCGGGTGGGGCGGCGGCCCGCTGGACGAACCCTCCGGTGCGTCGGACCCAACCGTGCCGCTCGAGCCAGTCGAGTCCCCGGACGACGGCCCGGAGGTCCAGGCGGGTCTCCCGGGCCAGGAACTCGACCGACTCCGGCCGCCAGCAGAGCGCGTCGAGCACGGTGGCGGCATCACCCCCGGGGGTCTCCCGGCGATCCTCCGGGGTCGCTCGGACGAGCCCGGAGAGCCCCAACGCCGCCAGGACGTCGCCGACGCCCGTGCAGACGCCGGCTCCCTCGGCGATCAGGGCGTTGCACCCCTCGGACGCCGGGTTGCCGACTGGCCCGGGCACCGCCAGCACCGTGCGATCCCGGGCCACGGCGTGGTCGACGGTCGACATCGAACCCCCCGTCCGGGCGGACTCGACGACCACGACGACGCTGGCGAGGGATGCCACCACCCGGTTGCGAACCGGGAACCGCCACGGCTGGGCCCGGGTCCCCGGGGGCACCTCGGAGCAGACCAGCCCGAGTGCCGCGACCCGGCGGGCCAGGGCCAGGTTCGCGCCCGGGCATGGCCGGTCGAGTCCTGCCCCCACCACGGCCGCCGGAGGTGCGCCGCCCTCGCAGGCACCGGCGTGCGCTGCCGCGTCGATGCCCAGTGCCAGGCCCGACACGACGCACACCCCGACCGCAGCGAGCTCGCGGCCCAGGTCGTGGGCCACGCCCCGGCCGTAGCCCGTGGACTTCCTGGTCCCCACCACCGCGACGCACGGCTGGTCCAGCACCGCCGGATCCCCCAGGGTGAACAGCACCGCCGGCGGGTCGGGGTCGTCGAGGAGCATCCTCGGGTATCCGTCGCCGCCGAGCGCGACCACGCCGATTCCCAGGTGCCGCAGTCGGATCCAGGCCGACTCCGGATCCACGGTCTCGGACTGGCGACGCCACCGCTCCACCTGGCTCCGCGGCGCGACCGCCCGCGCCGCGCAGACCGACTCGGGTACCCGGCCGGTTCGGATCAGTTCCCACGTGGCGGCGGGGTCGCCGAGTGAGGCGAGTCGTCGGAGCGTGGCCGGGCCGACCAGGTCCAGGCCGGCCATGGTGGCCAGGTAGGCGGCGTCCGGCAGGCCCGCTCCGGCGGGCCGGTGGGACGGACCCGCCGGGTTCACGGGGCTGCCCCGCCGGTGACGTCACCGATGCGCAGGTGCTCGGCGAGGAGGAGGTCGTCGACGCCGATGGGGGGCGAACCACCGGCCAGGTCGATGAGCGTGAGCGCCACGGCCCGGACGCGTTGGGCTCCCCGGACGCTCAGCGTCCCCCGGTCCACCCGGTCACGGAGCAGGTCCACGGCATCGGGGTGCAACGGGGCGTGCCGCTCCAACGCATCGCCGCGCAGCATCCGGTTGCACCGGACGCCCCGCCCCGCGGCCACCTGCCGGGCACCGAGGACCCGGGGCCGGACGTCACCGGTCGACTCCACAGCCGCACCGCCACCGAACAGGCTCTCCGGGTCGGGCCGCTCGATCCTGACCCTCAGGTCGAAACGGTCGAGCACCGGCCCCGACAGACGCCGCACGTAGCGCTGGATCTGGGCCGGCGAGCAACGACAGCGGGGGTCGGGCGCGAAGCCGCAGGGGCACGGATTGGTGGCACCGACCAACAGGAACCGTGCCGGCAGCCTGGCCGAGACCGACGCCCGGACGACGTCCACGACCCCGGACTCGAGTGGTTGCCGCAGGGCGTCCAGGTGGGCGGCGGGGAACTCACCGAGTTCGTCCATGAACAACACACCGGATGTCGCCAGGCTGATCTCGCCGGGTCGGAGCGTCCGACTGCCTCCGCCGACCAGCGCCACCACCGAGGCGGTGTGGTGCGGCGAGCGGAAGGGCGGGCGCCGGGACAGAACCGCAGGAGCGTCCGACACCGGTCCTCCGGGCCGGGTCGGTCCCGCCGCCGAGTGCACCCGGGCCACCTCGAGGGCCTCCTGGTCGGTCAGGTCGGGGAGCAGTCCGACCAGACGCTCTGCGAGCATCGTCTTGCCGGCTCCCGGAGGACCGACCAGGAGCGTGTGGTGGCCTCCGGCCGCAGCGACCTCGATGGCCAGTCGACCGAGCGGATGGCCCTGCACATCGGCCAGGTCGACGCTCGGGCGCTCGGCCGAGGACTCACCGACCACTCCCCCCGCCCCGATCGATCGACGGGGCTCCGGGTCGGGCCAGGGCGACTCGCCCTGCAGGCACTCGGCGACTCCCCGCAACGTCGCTGCGCCCCGGGCCCCGGGGGCGACGAGCCGGACCTCGTCGAGGTTGCGGAGCGGGACGACCAGCGGGCCGGAACCGAGCACCTCGGCCAGGGGCAGGGCGCCCACGACGGGACGGACGGATCCGTCCAGGCCCAGTTCGCCCAGGAACCCCGTGCCCACGAGCGGGTCAGCGTCGAGCTGGCCACTGGCGACCAGCAGGGCGAGTGCGATCGGGAGGTCCAGGCAGGGTCCGTGCTTCCGCAGGTCGGTCGGTGCCAGGTTGACCGTGATCCGCTCGGGCGGGAACCGGAACCCGGCGCTGAGCACCGCCGCCCGAACCCGGTCGCGGGCCTCCCGGCACGAGGCGTCGGGCAGTCCCACCACGCTGAAGCTGGGGAGGCCACCTGCGACGTGGACCTCGACGCGGACGCCGTGGCCCTCCACTCCGACCACGACCGCGGACGAGACGCTGGCGAGCACCGCATGCCCCCGATGGGATGACGACGGCAGCCGGGCTGCGAGCGACTCGGCCACGGGCCGGGTCCGGGACCGAACGTACCCGGCCCGACGTCACCCGGAGGGCCGGACCGGCGGGCCGGGTTGCCCGCAGCCCGGGCAGGCAGGGCCGGCTCGTCCCGCCCTCACCGAGCGGCGATACTGCGGTGGTGCGAACACCGGACTCCCTCATCGCCTCGGCGCCCCCTGAGGCCGAAGCGGACCGCCCGGCCCGGATGGGTCACTGATGGGGCTGGACCCGACCCGACCGCACCGGACGAACCGCTGGGACGTCGTGTTCGTCGTCGCCGCACTGGTGGCCGCCGCCGCGGTGGTGGTGTGGGCCGTCATCGGCTGAGCGACCGCCGGTTCGTGGGAGGTGGCTGAACGTGGAGCGTGACTACACGGCGACCACCGAGTGCGAGGTGCGGAGGATCCAGCCGTACCAGGCCCACAAGTCGTACCTGTGCCCGGGCTGCAACCGGGACATCCCGGCTGGAACCGGCCACATCGTCGCCGTCCCGTTGGACGCCCCGGACCTCCGCCGCCACTGGCACCGGGGGTGCTGGGACCAGCGACTCCGACGCGCGCCACGGCGCTGACGGCGCGTTCAGCAGGCGTGCTCGACGACGGTGATGCGACCTCCGAGCACGGCGGCGACGTCGATCCGGAGCGAACGGGGCCGGAACGGCGCCTGCTCCACCCATCGTGCGGCGAGCAGCCGGAGCCGTCGACGCTTTTCTGGTCCGACGGCCTCGACCGGGTGACCGAAGCGCGTCGTCGACCTGGTCTTCACCTCGCAGACGACGACGTGCTCGTCGAGCGCGAGTACGAGGTCGAGCTCACCCAGTTCGCAGCGCCAGTTGCGGGCGAGTACCCGGTAGCCGCGGGCCCGGTACCACCCAGCGACGCGGTCCTCGCCGTACCGTCCGAGTCGGGCGGAGTCGTACGCCCCCACCGCTCACCTCCACGCTCCCGGAACCGACCGGGAGCAGATGGGTCGGGGGAGGCCGTCGTCGTCGACGGGGGCACGGGCCAGCGAAGCTCGAGGTGACGACGTGGCGGCCGACGGCCGCCGGGCGGGATCAGTCCCGCTTCTCCTTGACCTTGGCGGCCTTCCCGACCCGGTCACGGAGGTAGTAGAGCTTGGCGCGACGGACGTCGCCGCGGGAGACGACCTCGATGTGGTCGACGATCGGTGAGTGCACCGGGAACGTCCGCTCGACGCCGACGCCGTAGGAGACCTTCCGGACCGTGAAGGTCTCCTGGAGGCCACCTCCCTGGCGGGCGATCACGACCCCCTGGAACACCTGGACGCGTTCCTTGTTGCCCTCGACCACCTTCACGTGGACCTTCAGGGTGTCACCGGGCTGGAACTCGGGGACGTCGGTCCGGAGGCTGGACTCGTCGATCAGGTCGGTGGGGTTCATCGTCGGGGGCTCCAGTCCTCTCGCCGATCGTCGGCGCTCCGCGCCGGTCGTCCGGCCTGCACGGCACGGCGTCCGACTCACCCGACCGGGGCCGGGAACGAGGCATCGTAACGGAGCCCACCCCATCAAGGAAAGCCGTGGAACCGGGCCGGGAGGCCCGGCGACCACACGGCCGGGGGGCCCGGCGACCACACGGCCGGGAGGCCGGGCCTCAGACGGTGCGCGGGTCCGTCAGGCCGAACTCGGCGAGGAGTGCCCGGTCCTGATCGTCCAGCCCGCCCCGGACGTCCACCAGGTCCGGCCGGCGGTCCAGGGTCCGCCGCAGGGACTGGGCCCGTCGCCATCGGGCGATCCGGGCGTGGTCGCCGGAGCGCAGCACCTCGGGCACCTCCCAGCCCCGGTACGACGAGGGCCGCGTGTACTGCGGGTACTCGAGGAGTCCGTCGGCGAAGCTCTCGTCGACCGCCGAGTCCCGGTTGCCCATGACCCCGGGCAGGAGCCGGGTGACGGCCTCGACCACGACGAGCGCTGCGACCTCGCCACCGGCGAGCACGTAGTCGCCGATGGAGACCTCCTCGTCGACCACGTGGTCGAGCACCCGTTGGTCGACCCCCTCGTAGCGGCCACAGATCAGCGTGAGTCCGTCCCCGTCCGACAGTCGGCGGGCGGTCGCCTGGTCGAAGGTCGTGCCACCAGGACCCAGGGCGAGCACCGGTCGGGGCGGGTCGACGGCCTCGATCGTCTCCATGATCGGCTCGGGGCGCAACACCATGCCGGCACCGCCGCCGAAGGGGGCGTCGTCGACGGTCCGGTGGACGTCCGTGGTCGCGTCTCGCAGGTCGTGGACACGCAGGTCCACCTGCCCCGAGGCCACGGCGCGCCCGAGCAGGCTGTGGGTCGCGAACCCCCCGACCAGCTCGGGGAAGATCGTGAGGACGTCGATGCGCACGACGGTGTCACTCCGTCCCGTCGGTGAGCTCGAAGAGCCCCTCGGGGACGTCGACGACGACCCGGCCGTCGTCGGGGCCCGCGACGACGAACACGATGGGGACGAGCGCTCCGGAGTCGAGCACGAGGAGGTCCGAGGCTGGGTTGGCCTGGACGGCCGTCACCCTGCCCCGGTCCCGGCCGTCCGTCGTCTGCACGGTGGCTCCCACCAGCTCGTGGACCCACAGGACCTCGTCCAGGTCGAGCGGCTCCGCGAACAACGCGAGCCCACGAAGGGCGTCGGCGTCCTCGCGGCGGGCACACCCCTGGAAACGGACCAACCAGCGATCGCCGTGGGGGCGGGACGCCTCGACCACCAGGGTCCGCGTGTCCGGGTCGCCGGGCCCCTCGGGTGCGGCGGTGCCGGCCGGCGTGGCGAACAGCTCGGATCCGGGTTCGACGCGTTCCAGACGGTCGGTGGAGAGCTGGACCACGACCTCACCGCGGAGGCCGTGGACCTTGGCGATCCGCCCGACCTCGAGCACGGTGGTCAGTCGATGAACTCGATGTCGATGTCGATGCCGTCGCGGGCCGCGGCCGCCCTGGTCACCGTGCGGATCGCGTTGGCCATCCGGCCGCGCTTGCCGATGATGCGACCCATGTCGCCATCGGACACCCGCAGGTTCAGCTGGGGGCGGGGCGAGGAGTCGACGACCTCGACGCTCACGCCGTCCGGGTCGTCGACCAGTGAGCGCGCCAGGTGCTCGAGCACTGCGGCGGCGTGGGTGGGTCCGTCGGGGTTGATCTCGTCGTTCACGATCGCCCCGCTCAGCCGGCGCGCTTCGAGGACTGGAACTCGTCCCATGCGCCCGTGATCTGCAGGAGCTTCTGGACCCGTTCGGTCGGCTGCGCGCCGTGGCGGAGCCAGTGGAGCGCCTTCTCCTGGTCGATGTTGATGAGTGAGGGGTCCTGCCGGGGGTCGTAGGTCCCGACGATCTCGATGAACCGACCGTCGCGCGGGGACCGGGCGTCGGCCGCGACGATGCGGTAGGTCGGCTGCTTCTTCTTGCCCATCCGCATCAGGCGGAGTCGTACGGCCACGTTCTGCTTCTTCCTTCGTCGGAGGTGGGGCGATCCCGGCGGTTCGGCGCCGGCGTGCTCTCGGTCGGGGTCCCACCGTCGGTGGAGCACTCACCCGCGGTGCGGGCGCCGCCCATGATGCTCGGCGCAACGGGACGGCCGCAAACCACCGGGTGGCGGTGGGCCCAGGCGGGTAGTCAGCCGGGCAGTTCGGGGCCACGGTTGCGACCCGGGAGCTGCGCCTCCATCTCCTCGAGCGTCGGGAGCGCGAACGACGCCTTGTCGATCGGCGCCGCCCCCTTGGCCGTGACCCGCCCGCCCCGCTTCTCCTTGCCCTTGCGTCCCTTCTTCCCCTTTCGCCCCTTCTTGGGGCCGCCCATCTGCTGCATCATCTGGCGCATCTGCTTGAACTGGGCGACGAGTTGGGAGACGTCGGAGGACGAGGTTCCCGACCCCTTGGCGATCCGGGCCCGGCGCGACTGGTCGATCAGGTCGGGGTCCGTGCGCTCGCCGGGTGTCATCGAGCGGATGATGGCCTCGATGCGGGCGATCTGGTGGTCCTCGATCTCGACGTCGCGGACCTCCTTGGGGACACCCGGGAGCATCCCCATGAGCCCCGAGATCGGACCCATCCGCTTGAGTGCCTGCATCTGGTCGAGGAAGTCCTCGAAGGTGAAGGTCCCGTCGAGCAGCCGGGCGGCGGCGGCCTCGGCCTGCTCCTCCTCGAAGGCCGTCTCGGCCTTCTCGATGAGGGTGGCCAGGTCGCCCTCACCGAGGATCCGACCGGCGAGACGATCCGGGTGGAACAGGTCGAAGTCCTCGAGCAGCTCGCCGGTCGACGCGAACGCGATGGGACGGCCGACGATCTCCTTGACCGACAGCGCGGCACCACCCCGGGCGTCGCCGTCCAGCTTCGTGAGGATCACGCCGTCGAGTTCGAGCGTGGCGTGGAAGTTCTCCGCCACGGTGACGGCGTCCTGGCCGGTCATGGCGTCGACGACGAGGAACGTGTAGTCGGGCCGGACCTCGTCGGAGATCCGACGCACCTGGTCCATGAGCTCGGTGTCGATCGCGAGCCGACCGGCGGTGTCGACGATCACGACGTCCCGACCCAGACGACGAGCCTCGGCGACCGCGCCGGCCGCAACCTGGACCGGGTCACCATCACCCGAGGCCACGACGTCGTCCGGGGCGGAGTACACGGGGACACCGACGCGCTCGGCGAGCGTCCGGAGCTGCTGGACCGCCGCCGGACGCTGCAGGTCGGCACCGACCAGCAGCGGGTTGCGGCCCTGCGACCGGAACCACCTGGCGAGCTTCGCGGAGTTCGTCGTCTTGCCGGATCCCTGCAGGCCGGCCATGAGCACCACGGTGGGCGGCTTGGACGCGTAGGTGATCCGGAGGGTCTCGCCACCGAGGGTCTCGGTCAGCTCCTCGAGGACGATCTTCTTGACCTGCAGCGCCGGATTGAGGGCCTGCGAGAGGTCGGCGCCGACGGCGCGCTCCCGGATCCGGCCCTGCAGCGACTTGACCACCGACAGGTTCACGTCGGCCTCGAGCAACGCCAGACGGATCTCGCGGAGCACCTCGTCGACATCGGCCTCGGAGAGACGGCCCTTGCCACGCAGTCGGGCGAAGATGCCGTCGAAGCGGTCGGTGAGTGACTCGAACATGGTGGCCGTCAGGCTACCGGCCCGGGGAGGGGGTCGCAGCGGCCGGGCCGAGGGCGCGAATCAGCACCGGGCCCGACGGCGCGGACAACACCGGGCCCGACGGCGCGGAACGACACCGGACCCGGCCACTACCGTCCAGCGGGTGCGCATCGAGGTGTTCTCCGACGTGGTCTGCCCGTGGTGCGCGCTCGGCGCCGGTCGACTCCGAGCGGCGCTCGAGGAACTGGACCGCTCCGGCGTGCTCCCTGCCGCCGACCTCCGCGTCCGGTGGCGCGCCTTCCAGCTCGACCCGGCGGCTCCCCCGGGTCCCCACGACCTGCGCGAGGCCATGGAACGCAAGTACGGCCCTGGGGCGTTCGACGCCATGACCGGCCGGCTGACCGCCCTCGGCGCAGCCGAGGGCATCGACTTCCGCTTCGACCTGGCCCAGCGGGTGAACACCTTCGACGCCCACCGGCTCCTCGCCTGGTCGGCCCGGACCGTCGTGGGCCAGGACGTCCTGGTCGACCGCCTGTTCCGCGCCTACTTCACCGAGGGGGCCGACGTGTCGGACCACGACACGCTCGTCCACCTGGCCGCCGAGGTCGGCCTGGACGCTGCCGGGGCGCGCGCCGTGCTGGTGTCCGACGGGCACGCCGGCGAGGTGCTCGCCGACCGGGAAGCGGCCCGGGACGCGGGGATCACCGGCGTGCCGGCGTTCGTCGTGGATGGTCGGGCGGTCATCCCCGGCGCGCAGGAGGTCGACGCGATGACGCGGTTCCTGGCGCGCCAGGCCGCCAGGTCCTGACCGCGGTCCGGCGGTTCGCCCGAGGGGTCGGTGTCGGGGGTCGGTGTCGGGGGTCGGTGTCGGGGGCCGGTGTCGGGGGTCGACGGATCGCAGCGCGGGGTGGCGCAGCGCCGGATCAGGGCAGCACGACGACCGGGTCGCCGGTGGCGGCGGAGCCCGGTTGCACGACGGCTGCGTAGGCCCGGGACCATCCGGGTGACCGGCGTGGTCGATCCGTCGGAAGCGGCCGTCGAGGAAGCAGCCGGCGACCGTCGAACAGGGCGTCGCCCAGCCGGTCACCTCGACCACGAACGGGGACGTCCCGCCCACCACCAATCGCACCCCGGGCCGCACCGCCGCCCAGTCGACGCCCCGGACCGTGAGGTTCTCGCCCGCTGCGCCGGGGCGGATCGGGTGCCCCTCGGCCTCCAGCGCCTCGACGACCTCGCTGGACCACAACGACACCGCCTGCGACGGTCGGCCGTGGTGGCGGCGGACCCGCTGGGTGTCCCCGACGCACCCCCCGGAGAGGACATCGATCGCCGCCACCGGGAGCTTCGGGACACCACCGTCGGACACGTTGAGCGAGTCGACCACCCCGTCGTCGGGGCCGCCGAGCACCGCCACGACCAGCCGCGCGGCCGCGGACAGCTGGCGCTCGACCGCATCGACCGCCCCCAGCAGCGGATCGGCCGGGTCGAGCACCTGACCGAGCGTCCGTCCCGGGCGACCGCGACCCCGGCGTTCCAGCTCGGCGGCGACCGGTTCCACCAGCTCGTCGATCGTCGATCCGTGCCCACCCGCGGCGACGAGCCGCGTCGAGAGCTCGGTGAGCGCGAACCCGACCCCGTCGGGCAGGCCCTCCAGGCCCTCGAGCGTCCAGCGCCACCGGTCGGGCGCGGACCTCAGCGTCCCGACCGCGTCGCGGACCGCCATCCCGGACGCATCGACGGGGAGTGGGGCGAGCCTCGGTGACGACACGGACGGCGGCTGTCGGTCGGTCCGGGCCGCTCGCCGCTCAGTCCCGGTCGAAGAGGGCGTCGACGAACTCGTCGGCGTCGAAGTCGACCAGGTCGGCGGCTCCCTCACCGAGGCCCACCAGTTTCACCGGGATCCCGAGTTCGGCGCGGATGGCGAACACGATGCCACCCTTGGCCGACCCGTCGAGCTTCGTCAGCACCACCCCGGTGACCTCGGTCGACTCGGTGAACTGCCGGGCCTGCTGCAGCCCGTTCTGGCCGGTCGTGGCGTCGAGCACCAACAGGACCTCGGTCACGGTGCCGTCCCCCTTGTCGGCGACACGCCGGACCTTCGCGAGCTCGTCCATCAGGTTGCTCTTGGTGTGCAGGCGACCGGCGGTGTCGGCCAGGACGACGTCGGCGCCGCGGGCCGAGGCCGATGCGACGGCGTCGAAGATGACGGCCGAGGGGTCGCCTCCCTCCTCGCCCCGGACGAGTTGGGCGCCGCAGCGGTCGGCCCAGGTCCCGAGCTGTTCGGCGGCCGCCGCCCGGAACGTGTCGCCGGCGGCCATGACGACGCTCGCACCCTCGTCGGCGAGCCTGCGTCCCACCTTCCCGATCGTGGTCGTCTTGCCGACACCGTTGACCCCGACGAACAACCAGATCGTCGGTGCCGAATCGGCCCGGGCCAGGTCGACCGGCCCGGCGAGCCGCTGCTTCATCTCGTCCTTGACCGCATCGATGAGCTCCGTCGAGGTGGTCACGCCCCGTTCCCTCACCGTGGACCGGACGGCGTCGAGCAGTTCCTGGGTGGGACCGGCGCCCACATCGGCGAGCAGGAGGGCCTCCTCGAGTTCGTCCCAGGTCTCGGCGTCGACGGTCGACCGCGACAGGATGGAACCGACGTAGCCGCTGACCGCGCCCCGCGCCTTGGCGAGCCGCTCCCGGAACGACGGCCGGACGAGCTCCTCGAGCCCGCCGTGGGAGTCCTCCCACTCGGCCTCGGCGGCCTCCGCCGCCGCGATGTTGGCGGCCTCCTCCTCCTCGGTGAGCGGCGGTCCGACCACCTCGACGGTCGCGCCGAGCACGGGGCCGACGGGCTCGATGACCTGGATCTCGGGCTCGAGCAGGTCCTCGGGGCCGGTCTCCTCCCCCTGGAGCTCGCGGGGTTCGAGCGTGACCGTCCCGACGGCGGGCGCCTCACCGGCGCCCGGTTCGAGTTCCTCGATGCCCCGTCGGCGGCCGACCAGGACCACCGACGCCACCACGACGAGCACCAGCACCACGACGACGAGGACGAGCAGGATCTCCATAGCGTCCCGACCCTACAACCGGCGGCCCGGCGGCCCGGCGGGCCTGCAGACAACCGGCGGCCCTGCTGGCCTGTCACCGGCGATCCTGAACGGCGGATCAGCACCCGGGGTGGCCGTGCGACGACCCGGACGCCCACCCGGCGTAGCGTGTGCTGACCGACGGCACCCCGTCGTCGGACTGAGCCAGAGACGCCGACGGCTCCCGCCGGCGATTCGCAGACGGAGGAACCGGTGGAGTCGGACCACGGAACGACCGAGGCGGCCGCGACCAGCGTGCAGCACCTGCTGTTCGAGATGAAGAAGGTCATCGTCGGACAGGACCGGGCCCTGGAGCGGATGCTCGCCTGCCTGTTGGCCAACGGCCACTGCCTGCTCGAGTCCGTTCCGGGACTCGCGAAGACCCTCACCGTCGAGACCCTGGCGACCGCTGTGGGCGGCACCTTCACCCGGATCCAGTTCACACCCGACCTGCTCCCGGCCGACGTGGTCGGCACCCGCATCTACCGGGCCTCCAGCGAGACCTTCGACGTCGAACTGGGTCCGGTGTTCGCCAACTTCCTGCTCGCCGACGAGATCAACCGGGCCCCGGCCAAGGTCCAGTCGGCGCTCCTGGAGGCGATGGCCGAGCGCCACGTGACGATCGGCGGGATCCGCCACGACCTGGACTCGCCGTTCCTGGTGATGGCCACCCAGAACCCGATCGAGTCCGAGGGCGTCTACCCGCTGCCCGAGGCACAGCGGGACCGGTTCCTGATGAAGGTGGTGCTCGACTACCCGACCCCCACCGAGGAGGTCGAGATCGTCCAGCGGATGGGGACGACGCCTCCGACGGCCTCGCAGGTGCTGGAACTCGACCAGATCCTGCGACTGCAGGCCGCCACCGACGAGGTGTTCGTCGACCGGGGGGTGCTCGAGTACGCGGTGAACCTGGTGCTGTGCACCCGCACCCCCGAGAACTTCGGCCTGCCCGAGCTGCGCACGTTCATCGAGCTCGGTGCCAGTCCACGGGCATCGATCGGCCTGATCCGCGCCGGTCGGGCCCTCGCGCTGGTCCGAGGCCGGACGTTCCTGACTCCCCAGGACGTCTTCGACGTCGCCCCCGAGATCCTCCGCCACCGGATCCTGTTGTCCTACGAGGCGCTGGCCCAGGACGTCGACGTCGAGCAGGTGCTCACCCGGGTCCTGTCGACGGTGCCGGCACCCCGGGTCGGGGAACCGGCCGAGCTCGTGGCGGTCGCCCCGAACGGCTGGACCCAGTCCGCCGGTGTGGCCCCCTCCCCCGCCGCCACCGGCGACGGCGCCTCGTGGGGTCAACCGACGCCGTGAGCGGGCTGTCGGGCACACTGGGGCTGGTCGGCGACCGGCCCGCCGAGGAGATCCTCCGACGGCTGACCCTCGACGTGTCGCGTCGACTCGACGGCATGCTCCACGGCGACTTCGAGGGCATCGTGCCAGGCCGGGGCAGCGAGCTCGGCGAGACCCGGACCTACGAGCCCGGCGACGACGTGCGCCGGATCGACTGGAACGTCACCGCCCGGATGCAGACCCCGCACCTGCGCGAGACGATCGCAGACCGGGAACTCGAGACCTGGATGCTCATCGACCGGTCGTCGAGCCTGGACTTCGGGACCGCCACCTGCGAGAAGCGCGACCTGGCACTCGCCGCCGCCGCCGGGATCGGGATCATGTGCGCGCGGGGCGGCAACCGGGTCGGCGGCATGGTCGTCCGGGGTGATGCCACCAGCACCGTGCCGCCACGCCAGGGCCGCAAGCACCTGCTCGGCCTGTTGTCCAGGATCCAACAGACCCCCCGGCTCGACGAGTCCGGCCCGGCGGACCTGGCCGGCGCGCTGCGGCGGCTCGGGGCCATGGCACCTCGACGCGGCCTCGTGGCCGTCGTGTCCGACTTCCGTGGCGACCCCGACCGGTGGCGCACGGCGCTCGGCACCGTCGCCCTTCGGCACTCGGTGCTGTGCATCACGTTGGTGGACCCCCGCGAGCTCGAGCTCCCGGCGGTCGGGACGATCCAGTTCCTGGACCCGTCCACGGGGGCCACCCGGGAGGTCGACACCGACGACCGGCGGATGCGGGAACGCTTCGCACGGATCGCGGCCGACCACCAGGCCGCCGTGTCCCGGGCCGCGCGATCCGCCGGCGCCGACCACCTGGTGCTCCGCACCGACCAGGACTGGCTCATGGACCTGGCCCGCCACGTCGGTGAGCGGCGGCGGCGAGCCGAGACCGCCGCCGTCAGGCGGCCACGATGACGGGTCCTCCGGTGTCCGGCCGGAACCCGACCGGTGCGGCAATCGCCGCATCACCGACCCCGGAGGGACGAACGTGACCGAGTGGTTCACCGAACCGACCCGCCTGTGGCTGCTGATCGTGGTCGTGGCGCTGGTCGGCCTGTACGTGGCGGTGCAGTTCACGCGGCCGCGCTACACCGTCCGGTTCACCAGCCTCGACCTGCTCGACCAGGTCGCACCGTCGCGACCCGGGTGGCGGCGCCACCTGGTGGCCGCGGCGTTCGTGGCGGCGCTCGCATCACTGGTCGTGGCCTTCGCGCAACCGGTCGCGATCGAGCGGGTGCCGCGGGAGCGGACGACGATCATGCTCGCCATCGACACCTCGCTGTCGATGGCCGCCACCGACGTGGCACCGAACCGACTCGAGGCCGCGCAGGTCGCCGCCAAGGAGTTCGTCGACCAGCTCCCGGAGAACCTCAACGTCGGACTGATCGGCTTCGCCGGCAGCGCCCAGCTGCTGGTCCCCCCGACCCAGGACCACGAGCAAGTGAAGTTCGCGATCGACGGGCTCGAACTCGAGAAGTCCACGGCGATCGGTGACGCGGTCCGGCTGTCGCTCGAGGTCGTCGAGAACCAGGCGGTCGGGGTCGAGGAGGGCGGCGCACCCGATGCCGCCGTCGTCCTGATCTCCGACGGCGAGACGACCGTCGGGCTGCCGACCGCCGATGCGATCCCGCTCGCCAACGAGGCCGGCGTGGCCATCACGACGATCGCCTACGGGACACCGGACGGCGAGATCACCGTCGACCAGGACGGCAACGGCGTCGGGCAGCGCACGAAGGTGCCGGTGAACGTCGAGGAGCTGCGGAGCCTGGCCGAGGGGACGGGCGGGACGGCCTACACCGCTGAGAGCGCGACCGACCTGCAGTCCGTCTACTCCGAGCTGGGATCGACCGTCGGCTTCGACGAGGAGGAGACCGACGTGTCCTACCGATTCGTCGGGATCGGACTCGTCCTGTTGCTCATCGCCGCCGGACTGTCGCTCCGGTGGTTCAGTCGACTGCCCTGATCCGGCGGAGGCCGACGACGCGTCCCGTCAGTCGAGCACTGCGGCGGCGCGCTCCGAGACGACCTTCGTCGAGCCACCCGGCTCCATCGTGACGCCGTAGAGCACGTCGGCCGCCTCCATCGTCCGCTTCTGGTGGCTGACGATGAGCAGCTGGGCGGAGTCGCGGAACTCCGCCACCAGGTCCAGGAAGCGGTGGAGGTTGACGTCGTCGAGCGCCGCCTCGACCTCGTCCATCACGTAGAACGGCGACGGGCGTGAG
>CAIYGQ010000065.1 GCA_903925745.1 uncultured Actinomycetes bacterium
GAGCACGGGGTCGCCGAGCTCGAGGGCCGCACCCTCTCGGAGCGGGCCGAGGCGCTGGTCCGGATCGCCGCGCCGCAGTTCCGCGACGAGCTGCGGGCCGCCGCCCGCCGGATCACCTCAACCTGACGCGAGGTGGCGCCGGGCGCATCGCCGGGGCGCCCCGTGGTCGGCCTGCTGCTCTTCGGCCTGCTGGTCTTCGGCCTGCTGGTCTTCGGCCTGGTGGTCGGGACGGCGAGATTCGAACTCGCGACCCCCGGCACCCAAAGCCGGTGCGCTCCCAGGCTGCGCCACGTCCCGTCCGGCCACCCTACCGTGGCCCGAACCGGCGGCCCGTGGGCCGAGCCCGCCGGGCCGCGGCGCCGGGTCGATGCCGGGCGGTCTCCGGGCCGACGGTAGGCTGCCGCTCCTGTGCATGCGACCGTGAACACCGAACCCGACGGACTCGAGGAGAAGGTCGGCGAGTTCGTCGTCCTCGAGGTCACCGTGACCGAGGACGAACTGGCCCCGATGGTCGACCAGGCCTGGCGTGAGATCGCCGCCGAGGTGCGGATGCCCGGCTTCCGGCCCGGCAAGGCCCCCCGGAAGCTGCTCGAGGCGCAGCTCGGCTCCGACTACGCCCGCGGCGAGGCGCTCCGCAAGGCCCTGCCCGAGTTCTACGCCGAGGCCGTCATCTCCCACGACGTCGACGTGGTCGCTCCGCCCGAGCTCGAGATCACCGAGGGACAGGAGTCCGGACCGGTGTCCTTCACCGCGACCGTCGAGGTCCGCCCGACCGTCGAGGTGCCCGGCTACGGGGGCCTGCGCGTGGAGGTGCCCTCCCCGGTCGTGACCGACGACGAGGTCGACGCCCAGGTGGACCGGATCCGCTCCCAGTACGGCGAGCTGTCCGAGGTCGACCGCCCCGCCGCCGAGGGCGACTACGTCCGCATCGACATCCACGGCACCAGGGACGGCGAACCGGTCGAGGGGCTGACCGCCGATGACTACAAGTACCTGGTCGGCTCTGGGCTGATCGCACCGGAGTTCGACGAGCACCTCTCGGGTGGGAAGGTCGGCGACGTGCTCGAGTTCGCCGCCGCCGCACCCGGCGGTGGCGACGACGACCCGGTCGACTTCCGGCTGCTCGTGAAGGGCATCGAGGAGCGGGTGCTGCCGGACCTCGACGACGAGTGGGTCGCCGAGGCGACCGAGTTCGACACCGTCGAGGAGCTCCGCGAGGACCTCCGTTCGACGGCGGCGGCCCAGCGGGAGGACCAGACCCGCTCGGCGGTCCGGGTCCGCATCGCCTCGGCGCTGGCCGCTCTGGTGGACGGCGACGTGCCCGAGTCCATGGTCGCCCAGGACGTGCAGCAGCGCCTCCAGGGCCTCGCCTTCCAGCTCCAGGGGCGGGGGGTCGCCCTCGAGGACTACCTCCGGATCACGGGGCAGGACCCCGAGACGTTCACCACCGAGCTCAAGGCGGCCTCGGACGAGGCGGTGCGGGCCGACCTGGCGCTCCGAGCCGTCGCGCTGGCCGAGGGCCTCGAGGTCAGCGAGGAGGACCTGGAGCACGAGATCGGCCACCTGATCGGTGACGCGTCGCTCAGCGTGGACGAGGCGCGCGAGCGGCTGCGGTCCGACGGCCAGCTCTCGGCGGTACGCTCGGAGCTGCTCAAGCGGGCTGCGATGGAGTGGCTCGTGGAGCACAGCGAGGTGGTCGACCCCGATGGTGCGGCCGTGCCGGCCGAGCTCCTCCGACTCCGCGAGCACGACCACGAGCACGAGCACGAGGCCGACGGAGCCCATGACGACGAGTGACCCGAACCGAGACGACGCCAGGAGCGAGCGAGTGATCCAGCCGACGAGCTACTACATGCCGAGCGTCGAGTGGGAGACGCCCAAGGGGACCCGCCAGTCCGATCTGTACTCCCGTCTGCTGCGCGAGCACATCATCTTCCTGGGGACGCCGATCGACGACACGGTCGCCAACCTGGTGTGTGCCCAGCTGTTGTTCCTCGAGTCCGAGACCCCCGACCGGGACATCAGCATCTACATCAACTCGCCCGGCGGCGACATCAACGCGCTCATGGCGATCTACGACACGATGCAGTACGTCCGACCCGAGATCGCCACGCTCTGCTTCGGACAGGC
>CAIYGQ010000066.1 GCA_903925745.1 uncultured Actinomycetes bacterium
GAGGAGATCACCCTCGACGACCCGGGCCCCGGCGAGATCCGGGTCCGCACCGCCGTCGCCGGCATGTGCCACAGCGACGAGCACGTCGTCCAGGGCGACATGATGGTCCCGCACTTCCCGTTCGTCGGCGGCCACGAGGGTGCCGGCGAGGTGGTCGAGGTCGGCCCGGGTGTCACCTCGCTGAAGCCCGGCGACCACGTCGCCATGTCGTTCATCCCCTCGTGCGGGCGGTGCAAGTGGTGCTCGACGGGGCGCCAGAACCTCTGCGACGAGGGCGCCAAGCTCTTCGACACCCACATGATGACCAGGACCGAGGGCACCCACTCCCACACGATCGGCGACGCCGACGTCGCCCGGTTCGCCCAGCTGGGGACGTTCTCCGAGCAGCTGCTGCTCAGCGAGAACTCGGTGGTCCGCATCGACGACGACCTGCCCTACGACGTGGCGGCGCTCGTGTCCTGTGGCGTCGCGACCGGGTGGGGATCCGCGGTGCACCGGGCCAACGTGCAGCCCGGCGACAACGTGGCGGTGATCGGCGTCGGCGGCGTCGGGATCAACGCGGTGCAGGGCGCGCGCATGGCGGGCGCCAAGCGGGTGATCGCCATCGATCCGGTCGAGTTCAAGCGCGAGAAGGCGATGGAGATGGGCGCCACCCACACCTACTCCTCGATCGAGGAGGCCCTGCTCGCGGTCCCCGACCTGACCTGGGGCGACATGTGCGACTCGGTCATCCTGGTGCCGGGTGTCGTGACGGGCGACATGATCGAGCCGTCGCTCAGCCTGGTGTCCAAGGGTGGATCGCTCGTCGTGACAGCCATCGGCAACATGTTCGAGTCCGACGTCACCATGAACCTGTTCATGCTCTCCATGATGAACAAGGAGGTGAAGGGCACCGTCTTCGGCTCGGGCAATCCCCGTGCCGACATCCCGGCGCTGTTGTCGATGTACCGAGAGGGCGAGTTGAAGCTCGACGAGCTCATCACCAACCGGTACTCGTTGGACCAGGTGAACCAGGGCTACCAGGACATGCGCGACGGCGTGAACATCCGTGGCGTCATCGAGTTCTGAGGCGACCACCGCGGCCGGCGGGACCCGGCCCGTGTTCGACGCCGATCTGCTCGGTCGGCTCGGCGACCGGGTCGTCGGTCGTCGCCGTGAACTCGAGTCCGTGGTGGCGGCGCTCGCCGCCGGACGGCACCTGCTGCTCGAGGGCCCCCCGGGAACGGGGAAGTCGACCGTGCTCCGCTCGCTGGCCGAGGAGGCCGGCGTGGGGTTCGAGTTCGTCGAGGGCAACGCCGAGCTGACCCCGGCCCGGCTGGTCGGCGCCTTCGACCCGTCGGCGGTGCTGAGCGAGGGGTACGTCCCCGAGGTGTTCGTCGACGGCCCGCTGCTCCGGGCACTGCGCGACGGCTCGCTGCTCTACGTCGAGGAGATCAACCGGATCCCCGAGGAGACGCTCAACGTGCTCATCACCGTGATGAGCGAGGCCGAGGTCCACGTCCCCCGCCTCGGGCGGGTGCGCGCCGCTGACGGGTTCCACCTGGTCGCCGCCATGAACCCGTTCGACGCGGTCGGCACGGCGCGCATCGCCTCGGCGGTCTACGACCGGTGCTGTCGGTTGGCGGTCGACTACCAGTCGGCCGAGGACGAGGCGGCGATCGTCGCCGTGGCGGCGCCGGATGCGGGTCGGCGGCTGGCGCCGGACACGCTCGACGCCGTCATCGGCCTGGTCCGGGCCACGCGGCGGCACCCCGACGTGCGCACCGGGTCGTCGGTGCGCGGCGCGGTCGACCTGACGCTCGTCGCCGACGAGCTCGCGGCCTTGCGAGGGGTGCCGCCTGACGACCCCGGGGTGACCCTGGACGCCGCGCTGCTCGCCCTGTCGGGTCGGATCCGGCTCCGAGAGGGCTCGGGTCGGACCGCCGAGGATGTGGTGCGCGAACTGTGGTCGGAGCACCTCGGAGCCGGCGACGACGGGACCGGCCCCGAGCACGGATCCGGCGGACCGGGAAAAGCCTGACCCCGCCTCGGGGTGGGGTCAGCGACGACCGGGTGCTGGAGGGCGACGAGGCCCGACAGGCGGTCGCCGAGGCGGGCAGGCGGACCACGGCGCGGCGACACCTGGAGCGCCGCGAGCACTTCCAGGAGGTCTCGCCCGAGGTCGGCGTCCTGGACGAGTCCGCCTTCGACGACGCCTTCGCCGACGACCCCGACGAGGCGCTCGCGCTGCTCGCCGACCTGACCGGCGCCACCGACGAGGGACTGCGCACCCTGGCCCGGCGACTCGCCGGAAGGGTGCTGGTGGACGTGGCCCGGACCGGCGAGCAACGCCGGCGCGGCGTCGGTCGACTCCGGCGCGACCGGGCCGACCGGGCCGAGGGCGACCTGGACCTGGACGCATCGCTCGACGCGATCGGCGCCCTGCGGACCACCGGCATTCGCCCGGGCGGGGCCCGGCCCGGCATCGACGCCGACGAACTCGTCGTTCGGACCTGGCACCGTCCCGAGACCGCGCTCTGCCTGTTGGTGGACCGTTCCGGTTCGATGGCCGGCGACCGCCTGGCCGCCGCCGCCGTCGGCGCCGCGAGCGTGTTGTTCCGGGCACCGACCGACTGCTCGGTGGTGGCCTTCGCCGAGGACGCCGTCGTGGTCCAGTCCCAGGGGACCGCACGGCCGGCCGACGAGGTGGTCGGGGACCTGCTGCGCCTCCGCGGGTTCGGGGTCACCAACCTGGCCCTGGCCCTGCGGACCGCCCGGGAGCAGCTCGGGCGGTCCCGGGCCGGTCGCCGCATCGCCGTGTTGTTGTCGGACTGCCGGGCGACCACCGGTGGCGACGCGACCCCCGAGGCGGCGACGCTCGAGGAGCTCGTGGTCGTGGCCCCCCACGGTGACTCGGTCGACGCCGAGGCCCTCGCCGACGTCGTCGGTGCCCGCTGGACGACGCTCGACGGCCCCAGTTCGGTGCCCGCCGCGTTCGCCCGGGTGCTCGGCGACTGAGCGGATCGAGCCCGACCGACCGGGCGCAACCACACGGGATCGGGACGGTCCGCGACCGCCGCGGCCGGTTCAGCCGCGGGCCCGGTACTGCGCCCGTCCGGCGACGGCGTCCTTGTTGAGCCGCTTCGACAGGTGCAGTCCCTCCAGGATGAACTCGACGGCGGTGGCCACCGCGGCCGGCCCGGCCTCGGCCCCCACCAGGTCCACCACGGGCGCGCGGAGCGCCGGGATCTCCTCGACCAGCCGCACGTAGTCGGCGGCCGCGACGTCCTCACCGGTCTCGACGGGTTCGCGCGACTCGAACGCCGTGACCACGTCGCCGAGCTGTTCCGGTCGAACCTGCTCGCGGAACACCGTCAGCACCGCCGAGCGGACCAGGTGCTCCAGGATCTGGCCCTCCCGGCCCTCCTCGATGGCCTCGATCTCGACCTTGCCCGCCGTGGCCGCCGGGAGCGCCTCCAGGTCGCAGATCCGCGGTGACACGTCGGTCTCACCGGCGAGCAGGGCGCGCCGGACGGCGTTCGCGACCATCACCTCCTGGTTGGACACCGACAGGCGGACCGAGACACCCGAGCGCTGCGAGATGTGCGGGCTCTGGCGGGCGAGGTGCGATACCGATGCGATGACCTCGGTCATGACCTCGGGCACCGTGACGTCGATGCCCTCGACGTCGAACGCATCGGCCTCCTGGTCGATGATCTCCATCTCGGTCTCGACCTCGTGCGGGTAGTGCGTGCGGACCTGCGAACCGAACCGGTCCTTGAGCGGCGTGATGAGTCGGCCGCGGTTCGTGTAGTCCTCGGGGTTGGCCGAGGCGACCAGGAGCAGGTCCAGCGGCAGCTGGATCTTGAACCCACGGATCTGCACGTCGCGCTCCTCGAGCACGTTCAACAGGCCGACCTGGATCCGCTCGGCCAGGTCGGGCAGCTCGTTGATGGCGAAGATGCCGCGGTTGGTCCGGGGCACCAGCCCGAAGTGCAGTGCGGACTCATCGGACAGGTAGCGGCCCTCGACGATCTTCATGGGGTCGACCTCACCGATCAGGTCGGCGATCGACGTGTCGGGGGTGGCGAGCTTCTCGCCGAACCGCATCGAACGGTGCACCCACGACACGGGCGTGTCGTCGCCGGCGGTGGCGACCAGGTTCCGTGCGTGCAGCGACACGGGAGCGTACGGGTCGTCGTTGATCTCGGAGCCCTCGACGATGGGCAGCCACTCGTCGAGCAGGCCGACCAGCCCGCGGATCATCCGCGTCTTCGCCTGGCCGCGTTCGCCCAGGAAGATCACGTCGTGGCCGGCGAGCAGGGCGTTCTGGAGCTGCGGGACGACGGTGTCCTCATAGCCCAGGACCGACGGGAACAGCGGCTCGCCCGCGCGGATGCGGGCGGTCGCGTTGCGGCGGATCTCGTGCTTGACCGACTCCGAGCGCCAGCCCGACTCCCGGAGCGAACCGAGCGTCGACGGCAGGTCGGCGGGTGGGGTCAGGTCAGTCGGTTCGGCCATGCGGCGAGGCTACCCGTGCCCGGCTGGTGCCGAGCCCCGGGGGTGCCCACACCGTGGACCGCGACCTGACGGGTCGACCGAGCGGCCGCCCCATCGACTTGCCGAGCGGGCGGGACGGGGTGGAGTTGGCCATGGTGGCTCCTCTCATCGGTCCAGCCTCACCGGCCGGACCCGGACGGGCCCGACTGCTGCTGCTGGAGTTGTTGTTGGCGGATGGACGACCCCGACGGATGGCCGCCGCCGTGGCGACGGACCCCCAGGGGCAGGTCGGCCGGAACGGACCCCACCGGGGCGGAGGGGACCTGCGACGCGCCGCGCCAGAGGTCGGCGGGTTGGACACGCCGGATCTCGACCTCGGGCGAGACGATGGACGCGCCCGGACCCAGGTAGACACCGCGGAGCGGCTGGACGTCGTCGTAGCTGCGGCCGTGGCCGATCTTCACGTGGTACTCGCCCGCCGCCTGGCCGTTCGTCGGATCGAGCCCCAGCCAGCCCCACCCGGGGATGGCCGCCTCGAACCACGCATGGGTCTGGACGACCACCGAGTCCGCCTCGGCCGGCGCACCGACGGCGTCGTGGTCGGTGAACAGGTAGCCCGAGACGTAGCGTGCCGGGATGCCGACCGAGCGGCACATGGCGACGGCCAGGTGCGCGTAGTCCTGGCACACGCCCTCGCCCCCGGCGAACACGTCGTCGACCGAGACGCCCACGTCGGTGACGCCGGGCACGTAGCGCAGCGACGACCCGACGTAACGGTGGATGGACAACACGGCGCCGACGACGTCTGGTCCCACGAGCGCGACCTGTTCCCGGGCCACCCTGGTGACGTGCTCTCCGGGGTCGGTGTGGCGGTCGCGCTGCAGGTACTCGATGTGGGCGTCGACGAAGTCCTCCCGGCGCAGCGACTCGGTCCGCAGGACCGCCGCCGGCATGGGGTTGGGCCTGGTCTCGACCGCCGCCTCGGCGACGACCGTCATGGTCTCGTGCGGTCGGCGGATGCCGAACGCGTCAACCCTGGTGCCCCACGCGTCGATCGACGAGAACACCCGGGCGTTCGGCTGCACGGTGACGCGGTAGTCGAGCAGCCGCTGGTGGTCGTTCGTGGTGGGGCACGCCCGGAGCTCGTTCTGCGACTCGCTGACGGGCGCGTCGTAGGCGAACACGGTGCGGTAGCGGACGTCGAACCTCACTCGCCGGGACCTCCCGGAACCAGGTGGAGCTCGTGGAGGTCCAGGTCGACCCGGTACAGGAACGACTCGGCGGCCACGGCGTCGGCCACGTCACGGATCTGCTCCTCGATCACCTCGAGGGTCGCCTCCAGGTCTGGCCCGACCAGTTCGGCGGGGTCGGCGAACTCGAGCTCGGCCCGCAACCTGCGCAACAGGCGCAGCGCGAGCGAACGTTCGTCCGCCACCAGGTGCACCAGGATCTGCTCCGCACCGCGCAACGAGAACAGGACGCTGCGGGGCAGCGTGGTCGACAACAGGAGCAGCTCGACGAGCGCCTCTCCCTCGAACGTCCCGTACCGGCGGCGGTAGGCCCCCAGCGCCGAGGCGGCCCGCAGCGTCGCGTACCACTCGTGGACGTCGTCGTCGCGGTGGTGGGACTGGCGGATCCGCAGCGAACGGACGCCCATCTCGGCCCGCTCCAACAACAGCCCCAGCATGAAGAACCGCCACGCGTCGTCGCGGACCCAGGTGCCGTCGGCGACCCCGATGACACTCTGGACGCCCTGGCGGATGAACCCGTACAGCTCGTGGGGCTGCAGCCGGACGTCACGCACCAGGTCGCGGGCCTGCAGGTCCAGGTGCAGCGAGTTGAGCGCCTCCCACAGCTCCACGGCGAGCAGCTCACGGACTCCCCGGGCGTTCGTGCGGGCCTGGGTCACGCACTGGCGGATCGACCCCTGGTTGGTCGGGTCCACGACCAGGAACGCGCTGACGGCGTCGGGGGTGACCGGCCGTCCGGTTCGCTCGTACTCGTCGTCGAGGCCGACGGACCGAAGGACGTCCAGCCACGCCTCGTGCTCGTGGCCGGGGACGGCCTCGAGCAGCCGGTGGTAGGTGACGTCGAGCAGCCGGGCGGTGTCCTCGGCGCGCTCCAGGTAGCGGCCGGTCCAGAACAGGTACTCGGCGGTGCGGGCCAGCATCAGCTCGTGCTCCCCAGCACCGCGTCGGCCACCTCGGCCGGGTCGGGCCCGTCGGCGTCCAGCCCCGGGGTGCGCACACCCGAGGTCACCACGACGGTCGGCTCGGACTCCGCGTCCAGGTCCTGTTCCACCGCCGGGTCGGGAGCGAGCACCCAGGTGTCCTTCGAGCCGCCACCCTGCGACGAGTTGACGACCAGGCTCCCCCGGCGGAGCGCAACCCTCGTCAACCCACCGGGGACCACCTCGACCTGCTGGCCCGACAGGACGAACGGCCGGAAGTCGACGTGGCGGCCCTCCAGGTGGTCCTCCACCAGACACGGGTGGCGAGACAGCGCCACGAGCTCCTGGGCGATGTAGTTGCGCGGGTCGTCCTGGATCTGCTGGCGCACCTCGGCGAGCTCGGCGTCGGTCGCGTGCGGTCCGATGACGAGGCCGTAGCCGCCCGCCTCGGCCACCGGCTTGACCACGAGCTGGTCGAGGCGGTCCAGCACCAGCTCCCGCTGCTCGGGGTCCCAGAGCAGGTAGGTCGGCACGTTGCCCAGGATCGGCTCCTCGCCCAGGTAGTAGCGGATCATCTCGGGGACGTAGGCGTAGACGGCCTTGTCGTCGGCGACGCCGTTGCCGACCGCGTTCGCGATCGTGACGTTGCCGGCCCGCGCCGCCGCCATCAGGCCCGGGACGCCCAGTGCCGAGTCGGGTCGGAACACCACCGGGTCCAGGTAGTCGTCGTCGATGCGGCGGTAGATGACGTCGACGCGACGCAGGCCTTGGGTGGTCCGCATGTGGACCACGTGGTCCTCGACGACCAGGTCGCGGCCCTCGACGAGCTCCACGCCCATCTGGCTCGCCAGGAACACGTGCTCGAAGTAGGCCGAGTTGTGGATGCCGGGGGTGAGCACCACGACCGTCGGCGAGTCGCCGGCGGCCGGGGGACCGACCCGCTGCAGCGCGTGCAGCAGCATCGAGCCGTACTGGTCGACCGGCTGGACCCGCTCGCTCGCGAACAGCTGCGGCAGGACCCTGGTCAGGGCCGCCCGGTTCTCCACGACGTAGGAGATGCCGCTCGGACAGCGCAGGTTGTCCTCGAGCACCCGGTAGCTGCCGTGCTCGTCACGGACCACGTCGATGCCGGCGACCAGGCACCGGGCGCCGAGCGGCACCGGCACACCGAACGCCTCGGGGGTGAACCCGTCGGAGCTGATGAGCAGCCACCGCGGCACCACACCGTCCTTCACGATCTGCATGCCCCCGACGTACAGGTCGTCCAGGAACCGGTTGAGCGCCGTGACCCGCTGAACCAGACCGCTCTCCAGGAACGACCACTCGTCGGCGGGGATGACCCGGGGGATCAGGTCCATGGGGAAGGTGCGTTCGATCCCACCGGCCGCCGGCGTCCCGTCGTCGTCCCCGTAGACGGTGAAGGTGATGCCCTGGGTCCGGAAGGCGGCGTCCCGGCGGCGCTCGGCGCGGGCCAGGGCCTCCAGGTCGAGCTCGTCCAGGGCGTCGGCGACGGAGCGGTAGTGATCGCGCAGGCCGCCGTCGGCGGTGACCGCCTCGTCGAACCACCCCTCGAGTTCGTAGCCCTCGAACCAGCCCGGCACCACGGATCCGGAACGTAGGCAGTCACCGGGCGGGTGCGAAAGTCCTGCGCCGGTTGTTCACGGAGCCGTCACAATCCGGTGACGGATCCGGAACGCACGGCGACCGGTCGGCACGGTCCCGGCCGGGTCAGCCAGTACGCGCGGTCCACCGCAGCACGAGGGTGCGCCACTCGCCGTCGCGGCGCTCACGGACCACCTCGACCCGGCCCCCGGTGGCGGCGGCCGCCTCCGCCACGGCGCCGACGGCCCGCTCGACGTGGTGCCCGAGCAGGCCCCCGACGACCAGCACCGCGCCGTCGGGGCAGGCAGCGACGATCCAGCCCGCGAGCTCCTCGACGACCGGGACCAACAGGTTGGCGAGCACCAGGCCGAACCCTGACCGGCCATCACGGCGGACCTCATCGGCCACGGACTCGAGCGATCCGTCGACCACCCGGACCCGGTCCGACACCCCGTTCAGTTCCGCGGCGCGCGTGGTGGCCCGGCGCGCCTCGGGGTCCACGTCGACCGCCGTGACCGTCGGGGCCCCGGCGAGTGCTGCGGCCACCGACAGGACACCGCTGCCGGATCCGACGTCGAGGACGCCGACGCCGGCGGCCAGCTCGGCCCGGACGACCGGGTCGTCCAGCAGCTCGACACACGCCCGGGTGGTGGGATGGCTCCCCGAGCCGAACGCCCCGCCGGGATCCAGGAGCACCTCGATGCGCGGTTCGGCGGCTCCCTCCCCAGCCTCGTCGCACCACACCGGTCGGAGGACGAAGCGCCCCGCCACCACCGTCCGCGCGTGCGTCCGCCAGCCGTCGGCGACGTCGCCGGTCACCGGCACCAGCCGGTACGGATGCCGCAGTCCGGCGAGTGCCTCGACGGGCAGGTCGGCGACCAGCTCGACCGCACCGTCCGGCTCCGCCGCCCCACCGGCCGGATCGGCGGCGGGGTCCGGGGCCTGCTCCCCCACCGCAGAGGCCCCGAGTGCGAAGAGCTCGTCGGCGACCAGTTCGGCATCGCCACCCGCCGCCCGAACCGCGACCACGACCACGTCCACGACCGCCCACGCTACGGCGCTGCGACCACCGCGAGTGTTTGGGTCGACCTCCCCTGCGGGGGGTAGGTTGCAGGTCGGCCCACCCACGGAGCCGCCCGCAGTGGTCCGCCCCGGGGGGTCGAACCGACGGGGCCGATTCGACCCGTGGACAGCGACCCGTGGACAGAGTGACCGAACGACAGCGCGAATGGAGGTCCCGGGCATGACCCAGGCCATGGAACGCCGGGGAGCCGACGCCCCCCGGGTGCACCGCCCCCAGCGGACGAACCGGCCCTGGCCGGTGGAGTTCTGGTCCAGCGCCCTGGGCAAGAAGTGGGTCATGGCCGTCACCGGTCTGGGCCTGATGGGCTTCGTGTTCGCCCACATGGTCGGGAACCTCAAGATGTTCCTGGGCGCCGAGGAGTTCGACGCCTACGCCGAGTCCCTCAAGACGCTGCTCTACCCGATCATCCCCGAGAACGGCGTGCTCTGGATGTTCCGGGTCGGGCTCATCGTCATGTTCGGACTGCACATCAC